>DATABQ010000430.1:0-10313 GCA_036259495.1 Longimicrobiales bacterium
GGACCGGAGGTCGCAGGAGTGGTCCAGCCGGATTCCCTGGGGCCGTACCTCCAGATGATCGTCGCCGTGTCGGTGGCGGTGATCCTGTTCGAGGGCGGCATGAACCTCGAAATAAAGCGATTGCGTGGCGAAGCGCTGGCGATCCGCAAGCTGATCACGATCGGCGCGCTGATCACGGGCGTCTGCGCGACGCTCCTGGCGCACTACCTGATCGGCTGGGACTGGAGGATCGCCGTACCGTTCGGCACACTGGTCGTGGTGACGGGCCCGACCGTCGTGACGCCGCTGCTGCGACGTATCCGGGTAAACCACAAGCTGCATACGGTCCTGGAGGCGGAGGCGGTACTGATCGATCCGATCGGCGCCGTGATCGCAGTCGTGGCGCTGGAGGTGGTGCTGTCGCACGAGCTGGGCACCGCGGCGTGGGGGCTTCTCGGCATTCCGACGAGAATTCTCTTTGGCGCGGGGATGGGCGTCCTCGGCGGCTTCATCATGGCAAAGCTGATTGCGGTCGAGCGATTCATCCCGGAAGGGCTGGAGAGCGTCTTCACGCTTACCATGCTGGTGGTGCTCTTCGAGGTGACGGACGCGATCCTGCCGGAGAGCGGGATCATGGCCGCGCCCATCGCGGGCATGGTCGTCGGCAACATGCCCTCGCGGCCGAGCCGGGAGCTGAAGGAGTTCAAGGAGCAGCTCACGGTAATGCTGGTGGGGCTGCTGTTCATCCTGCTGGCGGCGGACGTACGGCTTGCGGAGGTTCTGGATCTGGGCTGGCGCGGAGTCGCGACCGTAGCTCTTCTGATGTTCGTGGTGCGTCCGCTGAGCGCGACCGTGAGCACGATCGGCTCGACCCTGACGGTGCGTGAACGCGTCTTCGTGGCGTGGCTCGCGCCGCGCGGAATCGTGGCCGCGGCCGTGGCGTCGCTGTTCGCGGAGCAGCTCACGAACGAGGGGCTGGTGGAAGGGGTGCAGCTGCGGGCACTGGTCTTCCTCGTCATCGCCGCCACGGTGCTGATTCAGGGCCTGACCGGCGGGCCTATTGCCTCCATGCTGGGCGTGCGTCGCCTGACGAACACCGGGTGGGTCATAGCGGGTGCGAACGCGCTCGCCCGGGTTCTAGCCGTGACGCTGAAGCGAGCGGGTGAGGACGTGGTGGTGATCGATACCGACCCTGCGGAGATCAACATCACGCAGCGCTCAGGAATCCGTGCCATCGAAGGCAACACGCTGGACGACTCGGTGCTTCAGCGCGCGGATCTGGAGAGCCGCCGCGGGGTGATCTCGCTCATTCCGAACGAAGCGGTGTCACTGCTGCTGGCACAACGTGCACGCCGGGATTACAAGGTGCCGCAGGCGCTGGTCATGGTCGGAAAGGGCGAGCATCGCGCGTCGGCGGATCGGCTCGAAGGCATCGGGGCCCGCGTGCTGTTCGGCCGAGGCACGGACCTGCTGATGTGGAGCGGTGAGCTCACGCGCGGGAACACCCGGGTGCAGGCGTATCGTTACACGGGCGAAGATGATGTTGCAATCGCGGATATCAGTGGCGAGGACAACGGCAGGCTTGCACTCGTGCTGGTGCAGCGTGACCAGGCAGCTCCGGCGAGCGGCCAGTCGCGGGTCCGCACCGGTGACACAGTGCATTTCCTGGAACTGGATCGCGCTTCGCCGCCGGATGGTTTCGTTCCGGTTGACGGTACGGCTGAAGAACCAGACGTGCGCGACCCGGCCGCAGTGCCGACCGAGCGCGGCAGCAACTCTCCGGGCTAGACGGCACAGGGCGAGCGGTCAGACTGCGCGGCGCGGGCTAGACGGCACAGCGTCCGCGAGGGGTCAGACTGCGCGGCGCGGGCGGTGCGGGAACAGCGAAACGCGGTCCGTCTGCGGCGCCGTCTTCTGATTGCGGCGCGGCAGCTCCTCGGCCGCGAGACGGTCGAGCAGGAAAGTGTACAGTGGATCGCGCAGTGACTGCGGCACCCCTGCCATGTCCGAATACAGCTCGACGGCCTGGAGGATGGAGTGCGACTCCGTGAGCTCGCGCGCGAATTTCACGCAATGACGGACGTGGATATCGAGAAGACCCGCCTGCGCCGCGCCGGTTGCGACCTCTACCCAGCGCCGCAGATCGTGGTGTATGCGTCCGCGCAGCCGGTTCCTGATCACCTTCAGTACCGATCCGCGCTCCGGCTGCGCCGGTTCCTCGCCTTCAACGAACAGACTCGCCGGGGCACCCTTCGACGCGCGGTGCCCGAGCGCCGCCAGGACACTGTACGAGAGCAGCTCTGCATCGGGCCCGACGATGCCATGCATGCGGAGATAGATGTCGAGCATGCGCACGGCCGAAACGCGGCCGGCGGCCAGCTCGATCATCGAGATCGCACTGTCGACGTGGAACTGCGTGACCGCCTCGCGCGCGAGCGCAGCCTGAACTTCGAGGTCGCGGCGTTTGGCGACGGTCATCTTGCGCGACGGCTTGCGCGGGCTCATGCGGGAACTCCGGTCCTTCTGGAGTGAATCGTAAGTGCCTCCATGGTCGCAAACGGCATTCCGCGAAGCCGTTCGTGCGGGCGGTGCGCAGTGGGGGGACGATAACATCGTGCAGGACTGCCGTTTATGGCCGGCGGCAGCGCGATCTGCAGCCGGAGGAGTGCGATCAGAGTCAGCTAAAACGTGCGCGGGCGCGAATCTTTTTGCCGGGGATTTCGCACTCGCGATCTTGCCGCCCGCGTGCGTACCGTGCCACAATGCGGAACGCGTCGATTCCCCTCGAGCACGAATCTCTTGCGCATTGTTATCGTAGGCGGCGGTCCGGCCGGCCTGTACCTGTCTCTCCTGATGAAACGCGCGAATCCCGCGCATCATGTCGTCGTGCTGGAGCGGAATCGTGCGGACGAGACGTTCGGGTGGGGGGTCGTGTTCTCCGACCAGACTCTCGAAAATCTCCGAGCGGCCGATCCGGAAAGCTGTGCCCGGATAACGGAACACTTCGCACACTGGGACGACATCGACATCCACTTCAGGGACACTGTGATCACGTCCAGTGGTCACGGCTTCAGCGGGATCGCGCGCCGGAATCTGCTCGAGATCGTCCAGGATCGCGCCCGCGACCTGGATGTCGATCTGCGCTTCCGTCAGGACATCAGATCGCTCGCGGACCTCGGAGCGATCGGCCTCGCCGATGCCGATGTGATTGTCGCGGCCGACGGTGCCAACAGCACGATCCGACGCGAACGCGCCGCCTCCTTCCGGCCGACTCTCGACGTGCGGTCCGCCCGCTACATCTGGCTCGGCACGACGCTCCGGCTCGACGCGTTCACATTCATCATCGTCGAGAACGAGCATGGCGTATTTCAGGTTCATGGTTATCGGTTCGACGCCAGCCATTCGACTTTCATCGTCGAATGCGACGAACGATCCTGGACGGCGGCCGGGCTCGATCGGATGGACACGCAGCAGACCATCGATTACTGCGAACGCCTCTTCGCGCGCTGGCTGGACGGACACCCGCTGATCAGCAATGCGGCCCATCGATTGAACAGCCCCTGGATCCGGTTCGTCCGCGTCAGCAACGAGCGCTGGTTCGATGGCAACGTCGTCCTGGTCGGCGACGCGGCTCATACCGCACACTTCTCCATCGGCTCCGGCACCAAGCTGGCCATGGAGGATGCCATCTCACTGGCCGCCGCACTGAGCTCCGGTGCATCGCTCGAGCGGGCGTTGACAGAGTACCAGACGGAACGGAAGACGGAGGCGCTGCGGCTCCAGAACGCCGCACGCAACTCCATGGAGTGGTTCGAGCACGTGCGCCGCTACATGCACCTCGAGCCGGAGCAGTTTGCGTACAGCCTGCTCACGCGCAGCCAGCGTGTGAGTCACGAGAACCTGCGTCTGCGCGACCGCGGCTACCTGGAGTCCGTGGAGCGATGGTGGGCGTCGCGAGCGGAGTCGGCGGTGCGCTCCGACGCCAAGCCCGGGTCAAGCGAAGCTGCCTCCACTGTGCCTCCGATGTTCACTCCGTTCAGGCTGCGATCGCTCGAGCTGATGAACCGGATCGTCGTGGCACCGATGGACATGTACTCGGCGGTAGACGGCACGCCGAACGATTTCCACCTCGTGCATCTGGGCGCACGTGCACTCGGCGGCGCCGCTCTGATCATGACGGAGATGACGTGCACGTCGCCCGAGGCGCGCATCACGCTCGGCTGCACCGGCATATACGATGCTGCGCACATCCTCGCGTGGCGTCGCATTGTGGATTTCGTTCACGCGAACAGCCGCGCAGCCATCTGCCTCCAGCTCGGACACTCCGGCCGGAAGGGGTCCACTCGCCTCATGTGGGAAGGCATGGACGAGCCGCTCGAGGAAGGTGGTTGGGATGTGATCGGGCCCTCCGCACTGCCGTATTCCCCCGCCAGCCAGACACCGCGGCCGATGACACGAAATGACATGGACTCCGTTCGCGATGAGTTCGTGAGCGCCGTCCGCTCCGGCGAAGCCGCCGGTTTCGATATGGTCGAGCTGCACTGCGCGCATGGATATCTTCTGTCCAGCTTCCTCACACCCGTAAGCAATCAGCGGGACGACGAGTACGGGGGCACGCTGGAGAATCGTATGCGCTATCCGCTGGAAGTGTTCACGGCCATGCGCGAAGCCTGGCCCGGGCACAAGCCGATGTCAGTGCGCATCTCGGCAACGGACTGGGTGGACGGCGGGATCACCAACGTGGAGGCGGTGTCGATCGCACGCGCATTCGTCAGTGCGGGCGCCGACATCATCCACGTCTCGACGGGGCAGACTACACCGGACGCGAAGCCGGTGTATGGCCGCATGTACCAGACACCGTTCAGCGACATGATCCGCAACGAGGCGCGTGTCGCGACGATCGCCGTCGGCAACATCAGCGAAGCCGACCAGGTGAACTCGATCATCATGGCGGGGCGCGCGGACCTGTGCGCACTGGCACGTCCGCACCTGAGCGATCCCAACTGGACACTGCGCGCGGCGGCACAGCTCGGCTATCGCGATCAGCACTGGCCGTCGCAGTATCTCGCAGGCAGACGACAGATGGAGCGGGCGTTCGAACGAATGAGCGGCGTGTCATGACCGAGCGATATCTCGAAGGGCGTCATGCCATCGTGACAGGTGGCGGGCGGGGCATAGGAGCCGCAATCGCGGACGCACTGGCGCAGCGCGGCTGCGTTGTCACAATCACGGGCCGCGATCTCGACACGCTGCGCACCACTGCACAGCAGGTGGCGGCGGAGCATGGTGTTACGGTGGCTGCGCTCGCGTGCGATGTGACGGACGAGGAGGAGGTACGCAACGTTTTCGCCGTGGCCCAGAACGATCGAGGCGACGCGTTCATCCTGATCAACAACGCCGGCCAGTCGGAAGGCAGTCCGTTCCTCGAAACCACGCGCGAGTTGTGGGATCGCATGCTCGCAGTCAACCTCACGGGCGCGTACTCATGCACTCAGCAGGTGCTCGGGGGAATGCTGCGCGCGCGTGAAGGTCGCATCGTGAACATTGCATCGACGAGCGGGCTGAAGGGATACCGCAACATCACGGCGTATTGCGCGTCCAAGCACGGACTGGTCGGATTCACGCGCGCACTGGCGGCCGAAACGACGCGTGCGGGGATCACGGTCAACGCGGTATGTCCCGCGTACACGGACACCGCGATGGCTGCACGCGCAGTAGATACAGTCGTACGGGACATGGACCGCAGCGCGGAACAGGCGCGGGAACTCATCGCGCGCTCGGTTCCGCGCGGCACGCTGATAACGCCCGGCGAGGTTGCGGCCACAGTGGCGTGGCTGTGCTCGCCGGAGGCCAGCGGCATCAATGGACAGGCGGTGACGATCGCCGGAGGCGAGATCTGATCCCACGGAGTGTCAATGATCAATGCGAATACACACAGGTGAGGAGGCGGCATTGAAGACTGAACTGCGTGCCGGGGATCTGAAGCCCTCGAGCTTCGGCTGGCAGGTGGACGGCCCGGTCGCAACCATCACGCTGAACCGGCCGGAGCGGAAGAACCCGCTCAGTTTCGAGTCCTACATCGACCTGCGCGACACCTTCCGCAGCCTCGTGTATGTGACGGACGTGCGCGCGGTTGTCGTGACCGGCGCGGGTGGCAACTTCTGTTCGGGCGGAGACGTGCACGAGATCATCGGACCGCTCGTGCAGCTGAAGGAGGACGGGCGAATGGACGAGCTGCTCGCGTTCACGCGCATGACGGGCGATCTCGTGAAGGCGATGCGCGGCTGCCCCCAGCCGATCGTGGCGGCGATCGATGGGGCGTGCGTCGGCGCGGGAGCAATCATCGCGATGGCCAGCGATATGCGGTTCGGCACGGAGCGCAGCAAGGTCGCGTTCCTGTTCACGCGCGTCGGACTCTCGGGCGCGGACATGGGCGCATGCGCGATCCTGCCGCGGATCATCGGTCAGGGACGGGCGAGCGAGCTGCTGTACACAGGGCGTTCCATGGGCGCAGTCGAGGCGGAGCGGTGGGGGTTCTACAACCGCATCTGTGAGCCGGAACGTGTCCTCGCCGATGCACAGGAGCTGGCACGTTCGCTCGCAGACGGGCCGACGTTCGCCCACTCCATCACGAAGCGGTCGCTGCACCAGGAGTGGGCGATGGGTGTGGACGAAGCCATCGAGGCGGAAGCCCAGGCACAGGCGATCTGCATGCAGACGGAGGATTTCGCGCGCGCATACCGCGCATTCGTACAGAAGGAACGACCGGCCTTCGAAGGCAACTGATGCCGGATTCCACATTTCTCGACTGGCCTTTCTTCGACGATGCGCACCGCGCGCTTGCACACGACATCCGCGAGGCCGCGCCCGGGATCGCGCAGGCCGCAGCCGACACGCAGGTCGACGTCGCGACGCGCACTGCCGTTCGGACGCTCGGCGCGGGAGGATGGCTGCGTCACGTCGTACCGGCGCAACACGGCGGTGCACGCGAGCGCCTCGATGTACGATCGCTCTGCATCATCCGTGAGTCGCTCGCCTACCGGAGCGGGCTCGGCGATTTCGCGTTTGCCATGCAGGGGCTCGGGACCGGGTCGATCACGGAGTTCGGCACGGACGAGCAGCGGCGACGTTACCTGCCGCGCGTGGTGAGCGGCGAGGCGGTGGCGGCCTTTGCAGTGTCGGAAAGAGACGCCGGGTCCGACATCGCCGCAATGCGCTCCACATCGCGCAGCGACGGAGACGGCTTCGTGCTGAATGGGGAAAAGACGTGGATTTCGAACGCCGGCATCGCAGACCACTACGTGATCGTGTGCCGTTACCCGGGAGCGGGGGAGCGTGGCTATGCAGCGTTCGTCCTCGACGCCGATACGCCGGGTCTTTCGATCAGCGCGAGCATTGACGTGAATGCGCCGCACGTGCTCGGCACGCTCGTCCTCGATGACTGTCGGGTACCGGGGAGTGCACTCATCGGCAGTGCAGGGGCCGGGCTGAAGGTGGCACTCGGGACACTGGACATCTTCCGCGCGACTGTCGGCGCAGCGGCGCTGGGCTTCGCACGGCGTGCGCTCGACGAGGCGCTGTCCTGGTGCAGCACGCGGCGCGTGTTCGGCCAGCGGCTCGCCGACATGCAGCTGACACAGGCGAAGCTTGCAGAAATGGCGGTCGCAATCGACGCGGCCGCCCTGCTCATCTATCGCGCAGCGTGGGCTCGTGATTGCGGCGCCGCGCGCGTCACGCGTGAAGCGGCGATGGCGAAGCTCTACGCGACGGACTCGGCGCAGCACGTGATCGACGAGGCGATCCAGCTGCTCGGCGCGCGCGGCGTCGTGGCAGGATCGACGGTCGAACGGCTGTCGCGCGAAGTGCGTGCGCTCCGCATATACGAAGGAACGAGCGAGATCCAGAAGATCGTGATTGCCGGACAGGTGATCGCCGCTCACGAGCGCGAGGGCCAGCCGGCGCGACCGGAGGTGGGTCCATGACCCGGCTTACTGCCGCTCAGACCGCTCCCAGTGCACACACCGACACATTTGCACGTGACAACCTGCCGCTGCGCGACCTGTGGCCCGTCATCGACATGGGGGCACTAGCCTATCCCGCGCAGCTCAACTGCGCGACGGAGCTGCTCGACCGGCATGCCGCCGAGGACCCCTCGCGCACGGCTTTCATCACGCCCGATGCGACCTGGACATACGGCGACCTGCTGGACCACGCCAACCGGATCGCGCGCGTACTCGTGGAGGACCTGGGGCTGCGCCCGGGCAACCGCGTGCTGCTGCGCGGACCGAACAACCTCATGATGGCGGCGAGCTGGTTCGCGGTGCTGAAGGCCGGTGGGATCTGCGTCTCCACGATGCCGCTGCTGCGCACGCGCGAGCTGAGCTACATCATCGAGCGCGCACAAGTCACGCTCTCGCTTACGGACACTCGCGTGGCTGCCGATCTGGAGCAGGCACACGCACAGGTGAGCCACGAGCACCATGTGGTGCATTTCAACGCACCGGGTGCTGCCGGCTCTCTGGAAACGATGATGGTGGCGAAGTCGGCCACGTTCGCGAACGTGCGCACCGCAGCGGATGATGTCGTGCTCATCGCGTTCACGTCCGGCACCACCGGGACGGCAAAGGGAACGATGCATTTCCATCGCGACATCCTTGCCGTTGCGGACACGTTCTCCGGGCACGTGCTGCGCCCCGATCGCGATGATGTCTTCTGCGGGTCCCCGCCGTTCGCTTTCACGTTCGGCCTGGGCGGCCTGGTGATGTTCCCGATGCGCATCGGTGCGGCATCACTGCTGCTCGAGCAGGCGTCGCCGCCGCTGCTGCTCGAAGGCATCCGCGCACACGGTGCGACCATCTGCTTCACGGCGCCCACTGCCTATCGGGCGATGCTCGACGAGGCGCGGAGCGGCGGCGTTGGGCGCCTGCGCAAGTGCGTGTCCGCCGGAGAGACGCTGCCCCGCGCAACGTTCGAGGCGTGGGAGCAGGCAACCGGCATCAGGATCATCGACGGTATCGGCTCGACCGAAATGCTGCACATCTTCATCTCGGCCGCGGGCGAAGACATCCGTCCCGGCTCCACGGGCGTGCGCGTACCGGGCTACACCGCGTGCGTACTCGATGAGGAGGGCAGGGAAGCGCCGCGAGGCAGTGTCGGCCGCCTGGCCGTGCGCGGACCCACCGGATGCCGCTACCTTGCCGATGACGAACGACAGGCGACGTATGTCAGCAACGGCTGGAACGTCACGGGAGATGCATACATCGAGGATAGTGACGGATATTTCTGGTATCAGGCCCGCACCGACGACATGATCATCACGGGCGGCTACAATATTGCGGGCCCGGAGGTCGAGAACGTTCTGCTCGAACACGCGGGCGTGAAGGAATGCGCGGTCATCGGCATACCTGATGACCAGCGAGGCAACGTGGTAAAGGCGGTAATCGTGCTCGATGACGGAATGACCGCCAGTGACGAGACTGCTCGCATGCTTCAGGACTTCGTAAAGTCGCAGATCGCCCCGTACAAGTATCCGCGAATCATAGAATTCGCCGATGCGCTGCCCCGAACCGAAACAGGCAAGCTGCAGCGCTACCGGCTGCGCGAGGAGAGCGCGTGAATCCTGCTGCTCAGGTAACACCAGAAGGCTGGCCCCGCGGCGCCGGCTACGCACACGCTGCCGTAGCCCACGGACGGGTATTGTGCACCGCAGGCCAGATCGGCTGGGACCCGCTGACGGAGAAACTGGTCGGGCCCGATTTCGCTACTCAGGCCGCGCAGGCCCTCGCGAATGTTGCTACAGTGCTCCGGGCGGGAGGAGCACGGCCGGAGCATCTCGTTCGCCTCACGTGGTACGTCACCGACCGTGCTGCATACCTCGATGCGCGTGCCCACATTGGCATCGCATACCGCCGCCACTTCGACCGCCACTTCCCGGCGATGACCGTGGTTGTCGTGGCCGGCCTCCTCGAACGTGGTGCGCTCGTCGAGATCGAAGCCACAGCCGTCATTCCTGATTGAAGTCGGCTTCCACGGCGAGGACAGGACCGCCGCGCGAGGACAGCCGCTCCTGCCAAGTCGTCACGTGAGAGGGCGTGGCGGGCGTTTTGTCGGCGAATCCGCGTATTGCGCGGAGATTTCGCCGTGCACGAGCGTCGGCTGCACGCACTCCGCGAAACGCGCGGCAAACATGCGTTACAGTGCATGAGCGATCCTCAGCTGCCGAGTTCTCGACGCCCGGATCAGCCGCCCGATCAGCCGCTCGGATCAGCCGCCCGATCCACCCCCCCGATCACCCGCCCGATCGCGCCGCCCGATCAGCCGCCCGGATCAGCCGC
>DATABQ010000431.1:0-1782 GCA_036259495.1 Longimicrobiales bacterium
AGCCGGTGCGAATGGCAGGGGCGGCGCGGACGGCAGGGGCGACGGCAAGGGCGATGGCGTCGGCAGGGGCGAACGCCGCGAAGAGGATGAGTCTGTCACCTTCCATGCCTCCGACCTGCTGCTCGACGGAGACGATGTGCTGATGGACCGGGCCTGGACGGAGCGGCGCACAGCGCTCGAAACACTGTTCCGTCGGCGGCGCGTGAAGAGAACTGCACTGCAGCAGATCGACGGCGATCCTGACAAGGTGCTGCGGCGCGCATCGCGTGATGGCTGGCCGGGCATTCTCGCGCGAAGAGCGGACTCCGCCTACGAGCCCGGCAGTCGATCCGATGCGCTCAGGCGGGTTGCGATCCGCTGAAATCGTTGACGATCGCACGTGCCTGCCGCACCTTTTCCATGTGGAATCCTACTCGAGCCCCGCCGCAGGGGAGAGCGCCGCGCATGCGTCGAGCGTAGCCCGCTGGGTGCGCATCGCTGCGCTGATCGTGTTCGCCGTCTGGGTCTGGCGCTACATGCGTGAACCCGGCCCGCTGCTGCACGGCTCGCTCCTCATCTTCCACGAAGCAGGACACGTCCTGTTCATGCCGTTCGGCGAGTTCACGATGGTGCTCGGCGGCTCGCTGTTCCAGCTCATGGTGCCCGCATTCTTCGTCGCGTATTTCGCTCGTAAGCGGGACTGGTATGCCGCGGCCTTCGCGGCGCTCTACCTGGCCGCGAGCTTCGCGGATGTGGCCGTCTACATCGCCGATGCCCGTGCCGGCGAGCTGCCGCTGCTCGGAGGCGAGCGATCCAACCATGACTGGACGTTCCTGCTGATCGAGATGGAACGCCTCGATCAGGACACCACCATTGCGTGGTATGTGATGAGGCTGGGCGGCCTCATCTTCTGGTCGGGTCTTGCCGCCGGCGCATACTTCGCCTGGTACGGCCGGCGGCCGACCACCTGACCTCAGCGCTGCTGCCGGCAGCCTTCCGTGCGGCGCGTATCCGCGAGCGCCACGATCTTCCACTCCCCGCGCACTTTCAGCATCTGCATCGCGTCGTATCCGCAGTGTGAGAAGTCGTCACCCGTAAAGAAGTCGTAATATGTCCACACCACCGCGAGCGGCCCATCGATCCTGATCTCGACATCGTGCAGCACCTCGTCGAGCACCAGCTCCGGCGGTGCCTGCGAGATGCCCGTGATGAACTGCGTTGGTGTAGTGATCGCGACGTCGCCGTTCCGGCCGAGCCCGTAGAACTGAGCCTCATCGGCGAAAACGGATCGCATCATGGTGGTATCGCGCGTACGCATTCCGTCGAAAAGACGATCCACGACGGCACGTACCGCCCGCTCCTCGCTCGCGTTCTGCGTCTGCGGCGTCGCTGTCGTCTGCTGCGCCGCCGGCGTCGATGCACATGCCAGAACTGCCGTACCTGCTACAACCAAAAACAATCTGCGCATGTCCGCCTCGTGTTCGGGTGGTACCGGATAGTTGGAGTGGTGCCGGAATTGAACGCAGTGGCTCGGGTGCCGGCAACGGCCGCGGGACGGATAAAGGCACGGTTGCGGATCGGCAGCGCGTGACGAGTGACGAAGAGCCGGACGCCAGCGCACCCCACCGGACGCGGAACCCATCCTGCAGATTGGCCTGGTGTACTATGCAGCCGCCCCGCGCCGCGCGCGGTGCGATTCCGGCCACGATGGCGCTGCGGCGGCCAGGCGCGACCTGGTTTTCTGTCGCTGAGCTGGCCCGCGCTTTATGCGACGCCTCCATTTCGGAGCGGGTCGATCTGCAG
>DATABQ010000432.1:0-3809 GCA_036259495.1 Longimicrobiales bacterium
CCCTTGCCGCGTTGTCCGTGCTTGGCCTGCTGCTGGAAGGCTTTCCGGAGCTCCGGCAGTTGAACGGACCGCTAATTGCGCTTGTGTTGCCGGTTCACCTGGCGGCGGCTGGAGCACTGTACCTTATGGGGGATGCGGCTCCGTCACCCGTCGCGGACACAGGCGGCAGAACAGGCGCTCGCGCGCCTGCTTCATGATGGCACCCGGCTTGCCCAGAGGTGTCCCGACCGGCCTCCGGCTGTGAGGCCTGCATATCGAATCAACGAGGATGGGCCTATGACTACGATTCTACGGAACTCCACGGCTATTGTCGCTCTGGCGGCGGTACTGAGTGGCTGCTCCAGTCTCAATCAGACGCAGCGCGGCGCCGCAATCGGCGCGGGTGCCGGTGGTGCCGTCGGTGCTGCAGTGGGCGCGGCGACGGGCTCCACAGCCCGCGGCGCGATCATCGGTGCCGCAGTCGGTGGTGTGGCCGGTGCAGTGATCGGTTCCCAGATGGACAAGCAGCGCGAGGAGCTGGCGGAGGACCTCGAGGGCGCCGAGGTCGAGCGGTACGGCGAGGGCGTGCTGGTGACGTTCGACTCGGGTCTGCTGTTCGACTTCGACTCGTCCGTCGTGAAGGGCGCTGCGCGCTCGAACCTGGCCGATCTGGCGACCAGCCTTCGTGAGTATCCGGACACGGAAGTGCTGATCGTCGGTCATACGGACTCACAGGGCTCGGACAGCTACAACCAGGGCCTCTCGGAGCGCCGCGCAGAAGCCGCAAAGAACTACCTGGTCACCCAGGGCGTTCCGGCGAACCGCATTCGTACTGAAGGACTCGGCGAGAGCGAGCCGGTCGCGTCGAACGACACCGATGCCGGCCGCGCAGAGAACCGCCGCGTCGAGGTCGCCATCTTCGCGAGCGAGGAGTACCGCCAGGAGCTGATCCGCCGTCACGGCCGGTAAGCACACTGCGGTGAAGGAAAGAACCCTGGCGATGTGGCCGGGGTTCTTTTTTTTTGCTGTTGGGATTCGAGTAGATGCGATGTGGACTGGCGGCGAGTCGGGCGGGATTGTAGAGGGTCGGGAGGCGAGGGTGCGGCGGGTCGGGCGGTGCGTGTCGAGGCGTGGGCGCGTGGCGAGCGCTGGTGGCGGTGGTGGGTCAGGGCGGCGGCGGTCGCGGCGCGTAGCGACGACGAGCGAGCGACGCCGCGCAGGCGCGAATCGACCATTTGCTGACCAGCATGACTCTGAATGGAAGATTGGGTGCCTATAGTGCCGCCAACTGTCCGCACAATCCTGCCGTTGCTCCCGCGATGGAAGATTGAGCGCGTATAGCGCACTCAATCTTCCATTCCGTCGATTCGGCGTCACCAAATGGTCGTTTGGGAGAGGTAGCGTGACCTCCCGCCGCGAATCTCCCGCCGCGAATCTCCCGCAGTAAATCTCCCGCAGTAAATCTCCCGCAGTACAACCTCCCGCCACGTAGCCCTATGCCTCCGCCTCACGCAGCGCATTCAAAGGCGTACTCTGAAGCGCCTCCCGACTGTTCATCATCCCCAGCACCGCTGCACTCACCGTCACGGCTCCCCACATCGCCAGCAGCAGCGCCGCCGGCAGTGTGAACGGCACCTCGAACATGAACCGCATGAGCAGCCAGCTGCCGAGGGCTGCCAGCGCGATGCCCGTGAGGCCGGCGAGTGCGCCCAGCGCCGCATACTCTACCAGCATGATCGTCCGCACCTGTGCGCGTGTTGCACCGAGTGCGCGCAGGAGAGCGCTCTCCCGCACGCGCTGGAAGCGTGACGCGGAGATCGCGCCGAAGAGCACGAGCGCACCTGCGCCGAGGCTGAATGCTGCCATGAAGCGGATTGCGCTGGTGACGCGATCCACGATGCGGCCGAGCGTGGCCTGAACGGTGGCCAGATCGATCACCGAAACGTTGGGGAATCGCCGCACCACCTCGCGTTGCAGCGCCATGCGCGCGCTGTCGTTCTCGATCGGAACGAGCGATACGGAGCTCTGCGGCGCCGCCTCGAGCGATCCGGGTTCGAAGACGAAGAAGAAATTGGTCTCGAACTGCGCCCAGTCGACAGTACGTACGCTGGTGATGACCGACTCCACGTCGACACCGGCAACGTCCCACGTGATGCGGTCGCCGACCTCGACGTCCAGGTTGCGTGCGACGTCGTGCTCGATGGATACGCGTGCGATGCCGGGCGCGGCTGCGGTGGCGCTGTCGAACCAATCGCCCTGGGCCAGCGTCTCGGTGTCGGTAAGCGAATCGCGGTAGGTGTGACGGTATTCGCGGCGGAGCGCCCACGGCTCCACACGCCGCGGCTGCTCGTCGAGGAGCTCGTCGATGTACCGGCCGTTGATTGCCCGGACTCGTGCGGGCACGATGGGCACGATGTCGGCCGGGGCGTCGGCGTATCTGCTGAACAGGGTGCGGAGAGTATCGATCTGATCGCGCTGGATGTCGAACACGACGAGGTTCGGCTGTGGCTTGTCGACATCCGAACCGAGCCATGACAGAAGGTTGATCTGCACCAGCCAGAGAGTCGCAATGAGGAAGACACCGAACCCCAGTGACATCGTCACCGCGGCTGTCTGATTCCGCGGGCGGAACAGGTTGGCGATTCCCTGTCTCGTCGTGAATGCACGACGCGCGGCAGATCCCGCGTGCTCGCTGCGTGCGAGCGTGGAGCCGCCGCGGGCCATGCGGCGCGTCACTGCAATGAGTACGCGCGCACAGATCCAGAGAATGCCCATCCCCCCGATCAATGCACCGGCGTACGCCAGCCCGGCCTCCCAGGCGCGCGCCTGCCAGATCGAGGCTGCGATGACGCCGCCGAGGATCAGCGCGACCGCGCCAATGTGCCAGAGGTCGACTGTCCGTTCGGCATCATCCGTCTCATGACGCAGCGCGCGGAGCGGTGAGATGCCGCGCACGGCAAGCAGGGGGAGCAGTGAGAATGTGGCGGACACGAACGCGCCGAGTGCGACACCCATGATGACCACGTTCCACTGCACCGCGAATGGCACGTCGATCGGCAGAGCGCCGGCGATGATAAACGGGAGCACGGCCTGCACGCCGATACCCATGAGAGCGCCGAGTGCCGCGCCGAGCGTGCCGATCAGAGTTGCCTGGAGCAGGTATGCACCGAATGCAGTCCGACGCGTGGCGCCGAGGCAGCGGAGCACTGCGATGGCGCGGCGCTTCTCGATGACGAAGACGTGCACGGCGCTGGCTACCCCGAGGCCGCCTAGGAGCAACGCACTGAGACCGACCAGACCGAGGAATCGTCCTAGATAGTCGAGTGCCTGCGCCAGGTTCTCCGCCTGGTCAGCGGCCGTGTCGAAACCGACGCCGGCGCGGCTGAACACATCGTGGTTCCGATCGACGAACTGCTGCAGCTCCTCGTTGTCGGGGATCCGGAGATATGCTTCGCGTCGCGCGAGCGATCCGAACTGCAGCAGCCCGGTGTCGTCGAGGTGACGCTCATGGATGTAGATGCGCGGGCCGATCGCTCCGCGGAACGACAGCTCCGGCGGCAGTGATGTCAGGGCTCCGGCGATCTCGAACCACACGGCCCCGAGCCGTATGGAATCGCCCACGGCGACAGCGAGTTGTGCGAGGAGCTCCCTTTCGACGAGTGCCGCGCGCGCCTGGTCGAGGCGCGGCCACATCCCCGCCGGCTCCGTGACCATCTCGCCGTAGAACGGATAGCCGCCCTCGACCGCGCGCACCTGCGAGAGCCGCACCGCGCCATCGCGTGTCAATGCGACGGAGAGCGTCGTCGTCACGCGCGACACGGGCACGCCTG
>DATABQ010000433.1:0-3414 GCA_036259495.1 Longimicrobiales bacterium
TTCGGCATGCCGGTGCGGGTCGGCATCCCCGGAGAGGGGCTGACGGGCCTCGCCGATTCGGTGCGACGCCCGCAGTTCGCAACTGCGACCGGGTTGGCGTTGTTCGCCGGTGACCAGATCGCTGACGGTGCATTCGGCGCCCGGCTGAGTCAGGGTGTTGTCGGGCGGCTGGTCGCCTGGCTGAAGGAGTTCTTTTGAACGGACTGGTTGTGGGATAGGGAGTGGGGGAGTTGAAGGGTTGGGGTGAGGGAGTGGGAGTGGGAGTGGTTGGGAGTGGGGCCACGCCCGCTACCACTCCCACACCTCAAACTCTCCCACTCCCGATCCCACAACCATGCAGTTGCAGTCGAAGTACCCGGCGGTCCGCGTGGCGGCGGACGCCGGATAACCTGAAGGAGGGATGATGATGATTTTCGAATTCGAAGAGGGGCTGGCGCAGAACGCACGAATGAAGGTCATCGGCGTCGGTGGCGGCGGCAACAATGCCGTGAACCGCATGATCGCCGAGGATCTCGATGGCGTGGAGTTCATCAGTGTGAACACGGACGCGCAGGCGCTGAAGCTCGCGCAGTCGTCGCTCAAGATACAGATCGGCAAGAAGCTGACGCGCGGGCTAGGCGCGGGAGCGCGGCCGGAGATCGGCCGCCAGGCCATCGAGGAGAGCCGCGAGGACATCGCGAAGATTCTCGAAGGTGCGGACCTCGTCTTCGTAACCGCGGGTATGGGAGGCGGCACTGGGACGGGAGCGGCGCCGGTGATCGCGGAGATCGCACGGGAGATGGGCGCGCTCACGATCGGGATCGTGACGAAGCCGTTCCTGTTCGAAGGTCGCAAGCGCATGCAGCAGGCGGAGATGGGCCTGGCCGAGCTGAAGCGGTCGGCCGACACCGTCATCGTGGTGCCGAACGAGCGCCTTCTGTCCGTCGTCGGGAAGGGAACTTCTTTCCGCGATGCGCTAAAAAAGGCGGATGAAGTGCTGCTCCATGCGACCCAGGGGATCAGCGATCTGATCCATGTAACGGGTGAGATCAACGTCGATTTCGCAGACGTGAGAACGGTGATGCAGAGCCGCGGACCCGCAATCATGGGAACGGGTTACGGCTGTGGCGAGAACCGTGCAATGGAGGCCGCGCAGGAGGCGATTTCGAGCCCTCTGCTGGACAGCGTGACGATCCAGGGCGCCATGGGCGTGCTGATCAACATCACGGGCGGGATGGACCTCGCTATTGACGAGGTGACCACCATCTCCTCCATTATCAAGGAAGCGGCCGGCGATGATGCCGAGATCATTTTCGGTGCGGTGCACGATCCCACGCTGGAAGCGGGTGTGCGCGTGACAGTGATCGCGACGGGACTGGAGAAGCAGGAAGCTCCGCCGCGTGACAACGTAATCCGGCCGCACTTCGGTATGCGCACGGCGCAGGCTCCGGCTCCGGCCCCCGCAGCCCCGGCGGTAGCAGCGGCGGCGGGCGGTATGGAAGGCGGATACGGTCGTCAATCGGGTGGCACTGCAACGATGGCCGCGCCGCGTACTGCGGACTTCGCGGACGCGCTGCCGTTTTCGCGGCCGCCGCAGCACCCGATCGGTCGGCAGCAGCTGACGGATCTCGATATTCCGACGTTCATTCGCCGTCAGATGGATTGATCGAGTCACACTACAACGAGCTGCGAAGGTTTGATGCCGAACCCGTACAAGATCATCTCGCTGGTGCTCATCGCTGCGTTCAGTCTCGGCGCGGTGACACTGATGCCGCCACGCGTGGAGGAGCCGGATGCCGCGCGTGCGCCCACGCTCGGCGCCATCTACGCGGCGCCTGTGGAACGTGCGGAGACGCACGTGCTGCGGCCCGGTCAGACACTGTCGACCGTGCTTGCCCAGGCGCGCATCACGGGGCAGGAGATGGCGGACCTCCTGATGGGCCTGCGTCAGCACATGGACCCGCGCCGGCTTCCGGCGGGTTCCGAGGTGACGGTCCGGCGCTGGTCGCGTGACGACCAGCCGCGGGCTGTGGATGTACGGCTCGATCCCGATCGTACGGTTCGTCTGATGAAGGCGGACTTCGGCTGGGACGGACGCATCGTGGTGACGCCGACGCAGATCGACACGGTATACGGCGGCGGTACGATCGAAGCAGGTCGTTCCACGCTGTATGAGACGGTGGTGTTCGATCCCTCCTCGCAGCTCCGGCCGTCCGACCGGCCGCAGCTCGTCGTCGAGCTCGCGGAGATCTACGAGTACAAGCTGGACTTCACGCGCGAGATCCAGGTGGGCGATTCGTACCGTGTAGCATACGAGCGGGAGAGCCGCCCGGACGGCACGTCGCGCAGCATCCGGATCCTGGCCGCGGAGATCGTCTCGCGCGGCGAGAGCTATCCGGCCATCTGGTTCGACGAGCACGAGGAGTCCGCAGGGTACTATGACAACGAGGCGCGCCCGCTGCGCAACGGCTTCAGCAAGTACCCGGTCGATTTCGCGCGCGTTACATCGTCGTACAATCCGCGCCGTTATCACCCGGTGCTCGGCATCTACCGCGCGCACCAGGGAACCGACTTCGGCGGCGGTACGGGCACGCCGGTGAAGGTGACGGCGAACGGCACCGTGACGTTCGCGGGTACGAGGGGCGGATACGGCCGCATGATTGAGGTCCGCCACATCAATGGCTATACGACGCGGTACGCGCACCTGAGCCGGTTCGCGACCGGCATCCGTGTCGGTGCGCGCGTCACACAGAAGGACGTGATCGGCTACATCGGCGCGACGGGGCTCGCCACAGCCCCGCACCTGCATTACGAGCTGCGCAAGAACGGCCGTGCAGTCAATGCGATGAAGGAGAAGCTTCCTGAAGCGCCGCGTCTGCCTGGCAAGGTCCGTGAACAGTTCCTGGCGCTTGCGCCCCAGCGCTCGGCCCTCCTCGAGCGGGTACCGGTGCGCGCCGACATCCTGGCTGACACGGATGCCGCAGCACCTGGGGCGAGACGCGCCTCGGACGAGACGTGAGATCTGGCGCGAAACCCTCCTTCGCGTAGGTTGTAGAATCAGCCCGTCGGCAGTCAGCCGGCGGGCTTTTTCGCACCCTGGACGGGATGAGCGGATTGGAGTGGTTGGTGTGGCTGGGGCTGAGCGCCGCGGTCGTGGCGGTCAGCATCTGGCACTATCGGCGGCGGGAGACGCCCGGGCGTGGCCGGATGCTGCTGGCCGTGCTGCGCGCGTGCGCCGTGGTGCTCGTGCTGCTGCTCCTGTTCGATCCGGTGCTGCCGGGCGGCGGTGCGCAGACGGTGCGCGGCACGCAGGTACTGCTCGATGCATCGCTCAGCATGAGCCTCCCCGCGGGTGAGTCGGAGGGTACGCGCTGGGAGGCCGCAACGGCCGCGGCGCGACAGCGCGCCGGCGACCGCCCGGTCCTCCTGTTCGGC
>DATABQ010000434.1:0-2220 GCA_036259495.1 Longimicrobiales bacterium
GCATCGAGTGCTGCGCGCAGCCGCTGCCGGCTTTCGCTCAGCTCCGCTTCGGCCGCACGGCGAGCGGACTCGGCCCGTTTGATCTCGAGCGCGTGCCGCAGACTCGAGGCCAGCCGCTCGGGGGTGAGTGACCCTTTCGGCAGATAATCCGCAACACCCGCCTTCATGAGCTCGACCGCGACCTCTTCGTCGCCCCGGCCGGTAAAGATCACGATGGGCGGTGAACCGACTGCGCACTGCCGGATCTGCTCGACCAGCGCGAGACCTTCCACACCCGGAATGTAGTAGTCCAGAAAGATGCAGTCGTAGGCTGTGCCAGCGACGCGTTCCAGCGCCTCCGCGGCGGACATCACCTCGTCCATGGTAGACGAGTTTCCGCTGTCACGAAGCGCGCGGCGCACAGCGAGCAGATCGGTCGCCTCGTCGTCCACGGCCAGGAGATGGAGCTCGTCCAGTCCACTCACACCCGGCTCCCTGATGAGCTCGCGCGGCGTCACGGTCAGGACGCGTCCGGGAGTTCGACGAGTGACCAGTACTTGTTCAATGTCGCCATCAGCTCGCAGAAGTCGACGAACGTCACCGGCTTCACCAGATAACCTGCCACGTTGAGGTTGTAGGCGTCAGTGCGGTCACGGTCCGCGGATGACGTCGTCAGAACCACCACAGGTGTCGAGCTCAAGTCCGGATCGCTCCGCAGTTCCTGCAGAAACTCGATCCCTGTCATGCGCGGCATGTTGAGATCCAGCAGCACGAGCCGCCGCATGCGCGGAACCTCTCCGCTGCGCAGCATCTCGAGCGCTTCCACTCCATTGCTGGCCACGTAGAGCGGGTTGACAATGTGGTTCATCGTGAACGCTCGGCGGACGTTCATCACATCCACCTCGTCATCCTCGACCAGCAGAACATTGAGCAGATTGGAGGTCATGTATCTTCCTGTGCAGACGGTACCGGCCAGGTGAATCCGAATACGGCACCCTCACCGGGCGCGGACCGGACCCACGTCCGGCCCCCGCGCGATTCTACCACCTTCTTCACTACCGATAGACCTATGCCCGTCCCCTCCACCCTGTCCCGCGCTTCGAGCGTCTGAAAGATCGCCCAGATCCGCTCGTGATACTCCTCAGCTATGCCGGGACCATTATCACTGACGGTAAACTCATGGAAGTCACCTCGGCTCGCCCAACCCACCTGCACCACCACGTCCGGCCGGTAGGCGCCGGCGTACTTGATCGCATTGCCGATCAGGTTCATGAAAACCTGCTGCAAGGATACGCGTTCCGCCAGAACCGTCGGCATGTCCGACTGAACTTCAACGGTGATGCCAGCTGGAGGCGCCAGCAGCTCGATCGCCTCCCCGACGATGGCCCCGGTGTCGACGATCTGCGGCTCGGCGCCCTGACGTCCCGCGCGGGAGTAGGCGAGAATCCCGTCAATGAGTGCCTCCATGCGGCGCACTCGGCCCTGCAGCAGTCGCACGTGCTCCTGCGACTCGCCAGGCAGGTCATCGCCGAGGTCGTCCTGGATCCATTGGGCCAGGTTGGAGATACCGCGGAGCGGCGCCTTCAGGTCGTGAGACGCCACGTAGGCGAACTGGTCCAGCTCACGGTACGCCGCAGCAGCTTCCTCGGCCGAATGTTCCGCCGTCCTGCGCGCTGCCTCGGTACTCTTCAGCGCGGCGCGAAGCTGAACGTTCGCGTCCTCCAACTGCTGCATGAGCGACTGCATCTCCGCCGTCTGCTCTTCCATCTCGTTCGTCTGCTCTTCCAACTCGGCCGACTGATTCAGGAGCTCCTCATTCAGCTGCTCCAGCTCCTCGCTGCGACGCGCGGCTTCGGCATGTGCCGCCTCCTCTGCTGCCAGCCTGACCCGCGCTTCCTCCGCGTTCCGACGCTCCGTCAGGTCGCGCGTCACCTTCGCGAATCCGAGCAACCGACCGCTCGCTCCGCGCAGAGCCGTGATGACCACGTTGGCCCAGAACCGCGTGCCATCCTTCCGGACCCGCCAACCTTCGTCCTCGAAGCGGCCGTTCCGCGCTGCCTGCTCCAATTCGTATTCGGGAAACGCCGCCGCGCGCGCCTCCTCCGGATAGAACACGGTAAAGGACCGACCCCGGATCTCTTCGGCAGTGTATCCCTTGATCCGCTCGGCGCCCTCGTTCCAGCTCACCACTCTGCCGTCTGGATCGAGCATCAGAATCGCATAGTCCTTCACGCTCTGCAC
>DATABQ010000435.1:0-5001 GCA_036259495.1 Longimicrobiales bacterium
GCGCATGCGTCCGAGTACAACGACTTCATCGTGCGCGTGGTCCCGCGCTACTGGCAGCAGCTGGAGTGTCTGCTCGAGTACTCGCCCGCTCTGGCGAACAACGTGCTCGAGCTGGGGTGCGGCAGCGGCAATGTCTCGCTCCGGCTGGCGGAGCGCTGGACTGATGCGACCATGACATTCGTCGACGCGGCGCCGGAGATGCTGGCGCTCACGCGCGCACGACTGAAGGAATCAGAGCCGCGGATCGAGGAGCGTGCGCAGTTCCTGTCGGAGCGCTTCGAGGAGCTCTCGCTGGAGCCGGGCACCATCGACGTGGTGGTCGCATCACTGAGTCTGCATCACGTGCAGGATGTGTCCATCGTGTACAACCGGATCGCGCCAATGCTGGTAACGGGGGGGCGTCTGGTGATGCTCGATGGCGTGCGCGGCCTCACGGATCGCGAGCACGATGTGCACATGGCCCGGTGGGCCTCCTACTGGCAGGAGCCGGGCAATCTCTCGGAGGATGAGATCCGCGACATGCGCGAGCACATCGCGCTTCACGATCATTACCGATCGCTGCGCGAGCATTTCGAGATGCTCACCACCGCTGGCTTCACGGACCCGGACTGCGTCTGGCGCGATGGTGTGTTCGCGCTGGTTACCGCCACGCGCGCCTGATCGCTGCGGCCCGCTCTCCTGTCCATCGCGCAGTCCGGTTGCACGCATGCATTGCCTGCACTTCGTGCGTGTGCTTTGCGTGTGCTTGTGTCTGTGGTACCGTCCCTCACCGACCCAGTACCGAATCGATTTCGTTGAGTAAAATGCCGTTATCGCCGCCGATCTCCCAGAACATCAGGCCGCCGAAACCTCGAGCGCGAACGTAGTCCGCTTTTGCGCGCACACCGTCCGGACCGTCGTAGCTGACGAATACGCCGGTGTCCGCATTGTACAGCCACGGCGCCTGCGCTTCCTCGTTCCAGTAGCGCCGGAATCCGTGCTCAGCGGGGCGGCGACGCACGAGCTCGCGGTAATCGACCTCGCGGTAATCGCCCGCCGCATCGCGTGAGCCGGGCTGGAACAGGCCGTTGTCGCGCGCGGGGACATTGCCGAAGCCGCGTGCGTAGAACGGCGCGCCGACGACGAGCTGATCCGCGGGCACACCCGCGTCGAGGAACAACTGCATCGAGGCATCGACAGTGTACGCGGGTGTGGGATCGCCGGCGGCGGCATGCAGCGGCGCGTTGAAGTGTGCGGTGCGGTCCGAGTGGTAGTCGTACGTCATCACATTGATGAAGTCGAGCACGCGCGCGAGCGGGCGAAGCTCGAGATTCGCGATCTCCGGCGGACGCGCAGATGCCGCGATCGCCAGCTCGTAGTGCTCGCCAACCGCTGCGCCGAGCTCATCGAGCTGCCGCCGATACTCCTCCATCAGCAGCGTCAGATTGCGACCGTCCACAGGGCGATAGCGATTCTCGGGCATGCCGCCGGCTACGGGAAACTCCCAGTCGACGTCGATGCCGTCGAAGAGGCCGGGGTATGGCCGCAGAAATACGTCGATCGTCGATGCGACCAGCTTTTCACGACCGTCGGCCGTGGCTGCGGCATCGCTGAACCACTGGGAGCCGCCCCACCCGCCGAGCGAGATCAGCAGCTTCAGGTGCGGGTATCGCTCCTTCAATGCGGCAAGCTGAGCGAAGTTACCGCCGCGCGCGGCGTCAGCAGACTCTGCGCCGGCATCGCACTCACCCACATCGAGGCAGGGATCGCTGAGTGCAGCGGTACCGTCCTCGTTCACGTCGCCGAATGCGTAGAAGATGTGAGTCAGGCGGTCGCCGGGTATGTTCGCGATCCGCAGCCCTTTCGAGCGCACGCCCCACGAGGCGAGGTATGCGATGACGCGCGGGGCGCCGGCAGCGCCGGCAGCTTCGCGGTCTGGCGCGGCGGCTGCTGCGCGGTCGGGCACGGCGGGCGCTGGGCGGTCTGATGCGGTGGCCGCTGCCGCCGACGCTGCCGCGGGCGAGACTGAGAGCGTCGCATCGTACGGGCGGCGGTAATTGACGCCCATTGAGTCGAGGCGGGCGAGCTGCGGCGGCACTCGCGCGGCGAAGGACGCCCAGTCGCGCGACTCCTCCGGTGACCACACCACTTCCGCGAGCGCAAGCATGCGGGGGAACAGCATGTACTCGACGTGTTCCGGCGTCTTTATATACTCGGTCCACATGTTCGCCTGCGCACCGAGAACACGACGCGCCTCGTCCTCGGTGAAGTCGTCCGGCACCGGCTCGTAGTGGTAGACCTTGCGAAGCGTGGAGTATCCGCCGAACGCGAGCGGCTCGCCGACGGGGTCCGCCTGGTAGTGATCGAAGTAGAGCGTGCTGTTCGGCGTCATGATGATGTCGTTGCCGCGTCGCGCAGCGACCTTTGCCGCGCTGACAGGCGTGGAATCCGGACCGACCGGTAACGTCGCCCAGTTGCGCCAGAACATCATCGTTGCAGTCGGTGAGAGTCCTCCTTCGATGATCTCATCCCAGCCGATCAGCTTGCGGCCGTTCTCGTTCAGGAACGCCTCGATGCGACGGATGAACCAGCTCTGCAGCTCATGCTCGTCCGCGAGTCCCTCGCGGCGGATCACTTCCTGCGCGATCGGACTCTCCTCCCAGCGCTTCTTTGGCGCCTCGTCGCCGCCGATATGTATGTATTCGCCGGGAAAGAGCGCGATCACCTCGGTGAGCACGTTCTCCAGGAATTCGAACGTCTCCTCCTTCGGGCAGTAGATGTCCTCCGACACGCCCCACTTCGTCAGCACCTCGAACGGTCCTTCGGTGCAGGCCAGCTCGGGATATGCAGCAAGTGCAGCGACCGAATGACCGGGCAGCTCGATCTCCGGAACGATCGTCACGTAGCGCGATGCGGCGTGCGCCACCACATCGCGTATCTCGTCCTGCGTGTAGAAGCCGCCGTATCGCTCACCATCGTATTGCAGCGGGACATCCCGGCCGCCGTGACCCACGACGGTCTCGCTGCGGAACGCGCCCACCTCCGTGAGACGAGGGTAGCGCTCGATCTCGATGCGCCAGCCCTGATCCTCGGTGAGATGCCAGTGGAACGAGTTGATCTTGTACGTCGCGAGCAGGTCGATGTAGCGCTTGATGAAGGAGACCGGGAAGAAATGGCGTCCGACATCGAGGTGCATGCCGCGGTACGCGAAACGAGGCTCGTCATCTATCAGCACAGCGGGTATCGCGTGTCGCGCGGAGCCAGGTCCGTGCGGCAGGAGCTGGCGCAGTGTCTGGACGCCGTAGAACAGCCCGATCGGTGCTGCTGCCGATATCGTGATCTGCGCGGGCGTCACATGCAGGCGGTACGCCTCGGGGTCGTCCGACGTGCCGTTGATCCGCAGCTCGATTGCGCCCGATGCCTGCGCAGTCCCGGTCACGGCGACGCGCGCACCGGTCGCGGCATCGATCGCGTCGGCGAGCAGGTCGGCGATGGCGTGAAGCTCGTCGTCGCCGCTGTCGACCACGATGCGCGTGGCGGCCCGGAGCGGGAACTCACCCGCAGCAGGCTCCAGCCGCGCCGGCCACGGCACCAGCGGGTACCGTGCAGCAACGGCGGCCGGCACGGTAGCCGTCTGCGCTGCGGCCGGTGCCTGTGCTGCTCCTGCGGCCGAGGCGAGGATCAGCCAGAGGGCGCGGATCGCCAGCGATTTCGCGGGTCTCATTTGGTGCCTCGGTGATCTGACTGGAAGGGGCTGAACGTGCCAATCTGCGCGCCGCAGGCGGGGCAGTACAAGGGTGGCGACTGGCACGTCTGTGCGGAGCGCCATAATCTGGCTACGTTGCCCGGGGCCAATGTCGCGCCCCCGCGGCGCAGAACTTCTGTCAGGGACGAGCAATGGCGGATTCGCTGAGCATCACCGACAATCGCACGGGAAAGCAGTACGAGCTCCCGATTCAGTATGGCATCTATCCGGATTACGGCGCGGCGATCTCGGGCATCGATCTGCGCCAGATCAAGGCGGACGACGATGATTTCGGGCTGCTGAGCTACGATCCGGCGTTCATGAACACCGCATCGTGCAAGAGCGCGATCACGTTCATCGACGGGGACCGCGGCATCCTGCGGTACCGCGGCTACGAGATTGGCGAGCTCGCCACGAAGAGCAACTTCCTCGAGGTCGCCTACCTGCTGCTGAACGGGGAGCTGCCTACGAAGGATCAGCTCGACGACTGGGTGCGGCGCATCACGCACTCGACGCTCTTCCACGAGAACATCAAGAAGTTCATCGACGGGTTCCATCACGATGCGCACCCGATGGGAATGCTGGTGAGCACCGTCGCGGCGCTTTCGACGTTTTATCCGGAAGCGAAGAACATCTCCGATGCGGACGTCCGTCAGAAGCAGATCGTGAGGCTGATTGCGAAGCTGCCGACGATCGCAGCGTTCATCTACCGCCACAGCATCGGGCGTCACTATGTCTATCCCGACAACGACCTGAGCTACACGGGCAACTTCCTCAGCATGATGTTCCGGCTGATGGACAAGAAGTACGAGCCCAACCCCGTGCTCGAGAAGGCGCTCGACGTGCTGTTCATCCTGCACGCCGACCACGAGCAGAACTGCAGCGCCAGTGCCATGCGCAGCGTCGGCAGCTCGCATGCCGATCCGTACGTGTCGGTCGCGGCGGCTACGGCCGCGCTGTACGGTCCGCTGCACGGCGGCGCCAACGAGCAGGTACTGCGGATGCTGCACGAGATCGGCGATGCGTCGCGCGTGCCGGAGTACATCAACCGCGCGAAGAACGGCGACTTCCGACTGATGGGCTTCGGTCATCGCGTGTACAAGAATTACGACCCGCGTGCGCGTATCCTGAAGTCGATGGCGGATGAGGTGCTCGATGTCACCGGGCGGAGCCCGCTGCTCGACCTCGCGATGGAGCTCGAACGCATCGCGCTGGAGGACGACTACTTCGTGGAGCGCAAGCTGTACCCGAACGTCGATTTCTACTCCGGCATCATC
>DATABQ010000436.1:0-3090 GCA_036259495.1 Longimicrobiales bacterium
GGCCGTAGATCTCGTCGCTCAGTACCCATATCCCGCGCTCCGCCGCCCACAGCAGAATCGCGTCCAGCTCCGCCTGCTCGTACACCGCGCCCGACGGGTTGCCGGGTGAGTTGAGGATGAGGCCGCGCGTGTTGTCGGTGACCGCCGCATCCAGTGCGCCGACGTCGATCTTCAGTGCGTTCTCCGCACTCCCGGGCACCAGCACCGCACGTGCACGGGAGAGCGAGATGATCTCGGGATAGCTCGTCCAGTACGGTACCGGAACCAGCACATCGTCACCCGGGCCGAACAGGGTGAAGCAGACGTTGAAGATCGCCTGCTTCGCTCCGTTGCTGACGACAACCCCGGCGGGGTCGGTGGACCTGCCGGTCGTGCGCGAGAGGTGCGCCGCAATGCTCGCGCGCAACGACTGCATCCCGGGCACGGGCGTGTACTGCGTGAAACCCTGCTCGATGGCGGCGATACCGGCCTGAGCGGCGAATTCGGGCGTGCGGAAATCGGGCTCGCCGGCGCTCAGGTCCAGAACGTCCTTGCCGCTCGCACGGAGCTGACGGCACAGCGCGGTGACGGCCAGAGTGGCAGAGGGTTGCAGCTCGCGAACGTTATCGCTGATGTGCATGAGTTCCGGATTCGGGTAGGATCACTTCAGGAATATGCCCGGCCCGGGCGGAAGGGACAAGGAGGACGGCGCGCCTGTTGCACACCCGAGTGCGGCCGGCGACATTGTGCAGCCTGAACAGGAGGACAGGTGGCGGAAAAACGGCTGGTCGTATTCGCCGACTATGCCTGCCCGTTCTGCTACCTCGCCGAAGTGGGTGCCGTCCGGCTGCGTGAGGCCGGGCTGGAGGTGCGGGGAGCGGCGTTCGAGCTTCGTCCACCCGGCACGCCGCTGCCGGATGCCCGCGCGCCCTGGATGGCACAGGCGTGGGAGCAATCGGTGGAGCCGCTCGCCGCAGAGGCCGGTGTCTCCATGGCACAGCCGGCACTGATGACGCGGACGCGCAAGGCGCACGAAGCGGCGGCATACGCGCGCAGCCAGGGCATGTACGACCGGATGCATGCAGCGCTCTACGCAGCGTACTGGCAGGACGGGCGTGACATCGGACGCATCGACGTGCTGGTCGACATCGCGCGCGCTGCGGGACTGGATCCCTCCGGCCTTCGGGTCGCACTCGACATCGATCAGTGCACGGCACGGGTGGAGCAGGACGAGGCATGGGCCGCACGGCTCGGGCTGGCAGGCGTGCCGGCCTACGTGCTGACGGATGATGCAGATGGCACAGGTACGGCAGCCGACACGCGCATCGGGCTGCAGCGCTACGACGAACTCAGAGCATGGATGGGATTCGAGAAATGACATATGAGCGGATGACGGCAGCGCCGTCGCGCGAGGTGCTGCGCCTGGCGGAGGAGATCCTGACGGAGCGGCTGCCGCTGACGAGGAAGTCGGCCGATCATCACAGCATCACTCTTGAAGGCGGGGATGGGACTGTGACGATCACGGTTCACCGCCATGGTCAGGAGACGCAGGTGCATGCCGCCACGGATCAGCTGCGCACATCGCGTCTCGATTACGACGTGCGCTATCTCATGACCATGCTGCCGTATCAGCCGGGCGATGTCCGGGGCGCGGGCAACGCGCTGCCCGGCGCGCTGTCGAGGAGCTGAGGTGGCCGACGCCTTCGAGGACCTCGGCCTGAGCGACGCGATCGTCGAAGCGGCGCGTGCGGCAGGCTACGAAAACGCTACGCCACTCCAGGCTGCGGCTGCAAAAGTGCTGCGGCGCGGCGGCAACGTGGTGCTGCACGCATCGTCGGGCGCAGGCGTCACCGCGGCGTTCGGGATGCCGCTGCTGGACAGGCTGCTCGAAGCGGGCAATGCGGAGGTACACCCGCGTGCAGTGGTTCTGACGCCGACGCAGCAGCGGGCGGAAGCCATCGCGGAGGGGCTCGGCGCACTGGCGGGCGCCACGGGCATTGCGGTGCGCGCGATCGCGCCAGGCTGGCACACGGCCGGGGCCGACGTGCTGGTCACGACGCCACAGCGCGCACTGGAGGCGGTCGAGACGTCGGAGCTCAAGCTGGACGGGCTGGATACGCTGGTCATCGTGGATGCCGCGGGTGTATTCGCTCTCGACGGTGCAGCCGCACTCGAGACGCTGGTGCCGCTCATCCCGCGCGATGCGCAGCGCGTGATGACGAGCGCGGAGCTTACTGGCGATATCGAGCGCTTCATCGAAGCGCATGTGCGGAAGGCGCTCACAGTCCCCGCCCGGGCGGCGGCACCGCCGCGAGCGCCGGAACCGGTCGCCTCGGCGGGCCAGATCGGCTACATGATCGTCGAGGAGTCGTCGAAGCCGGATGTGCTTGCGCGACTGCTCGAGTCGGTGGAAGACGATGCGCTCGTGTTCACGCGCACTGCATTGCGTGCGGAGCGCGTGCTGCGCGATCTCGCGCGCCGCGGCATAGCGGATGGCGCGCGTGACATCCGCGTGCGGCCGTTCGATGCGGCAGGCGAGTCGGCGAGCCGCGTCGTGAGCTATGACGTGCCGTTCTCCGCGGAGGATCTGCGGACCATCCACGCGAGCGGAGGAACCGTGCTCGCGACGGCCGCAGAGCGCGCCCACTTCCGGCGTATCGCCGCGGAGGTGCCGTTCACGACGAAGCACCGGCGGGCACGCCCGCTCGATGCCGGAGCACTCGACGCGTTCCGCAGTGTCGTGAGCGTCGCGCTCGAGACGGAGGACCTCGACTCCCAGCTTCTCGTGCTGGAACCGCTCATGAACGAGCATTCCGCCGCAGAGGTCGCTGCTGCGCTGAGCGCGCTGCTGCGCCGCCGTGCGCCCGCGGCAGGGGTGGCTGCTGTAGCGCCGGCGGCCGTAAGCGGCGCGCCGCCCGCCGAAGCCACCACGAGCGGTCTGACGCGGCTGTTCGTGAGCATCGGCTCCCGCGACAACATCCGCCCGGGCGATCTGGTCGGTGCGATCACGGGTGAAGCGAACATCAAGGGCGACCAGGTCGCCCGGGCGGATGTTGTCGCGGGAGCCGATGCTCACGAACAGCCGCGTCAGACCGCTCGTGGTGGCTTCGG
>DATABQ010000437.1:0-6256 GCA_036259495.1 Longimicrobiales bacterium
CGGACGCGGCCGGCATGATCGCACTCGCAGGGCGCGGGACGTACCGCCGGTCATCGCTGCGCGCCGGCCTGGTCGCAGTCCAGGCGGCGCTCTCCATACTGTTGCTCGTCGGCGCAGGCCTGTTCGTGCGCAGCTTCGACCGTGTCAGTGACGTGCCGCTCGGCTTCGGGCCCGACAACGTTCTAATGTTCGATTGGCGCCGTACGGGCGTCGACTGGAACCGTGCACGCGTGCATCAGCTTTACGACGACGGCCTCGAACGTGTGCGCGCACTGCCGCATGTCGAGGCGGCCGCGATCACGACGACTGCACCCATGACGAGCGCGTTCTGGGGCGGAATGGGGGTACCCGGCATGGACTCCGCGCCGCTTCCGGATGACGCCGAGGAGGGGCCGTACTTCGCCAGCGTATCGACCGATTACTTCAGAACAGTCGGTGCCCGCATCATCAGCGGCCGCGCATTCAGCGACGCGGATGTGAGCGGCAGCCGGCCGGTGGCGATTGTCACGGAGCGCACGGCGCGGATGATCTGGCCGGGCGAGGAGGCGGTCGGCAAATGCTTCGTCAACCTCAACGAGACGGACGGTGCCTGTCGCGAAGTGGTCGGTGTGGTAGAGGATACGCGCTATCGCGAGGTGCTGGCCGAGCCCAGCATGATGTACTACCTGCCCGTCGCACAGGTGCCCGCCTTCGCGCTGCGCACATTGCTGGTCCGGCCCCGTGGGGACGTCGATGCCGCCGCGAGGGCGGTGCGTGACGCGCTGGCTTCGCTCGAGCCCGGTCTGCCGCACGTGCAGGTCACGCCGCTCAGCAGCCGGGTCGATCCGCAGCTGCAGCCGTGGCGGCTCGGCGCGTTTCTGTTCACCGGCTTCGGTGCGCTCGCACTGCTGCTGTCGACGCTCGGCCTCTACGGTGTCGTCGCGTACGACATCGCACAGCGGAAGCGCGAGCTCGGAATCCGTGTGGCGCTCGGCGCCGGCTCGGCACGCGTCCTGACGATGGTGATCGGCGACGCGGTCCGGGTCATCGCCGCCGGCCTCGTGATCGGTCTTCTTGCCGCTGTATTCGCGGCGCAGTACGTCGAGCCGCTGCTGTTCGACGTGTCACCACGCGATCCGCGCGTTCTCGGCGTCGCCGCATTGCTGCTGATCGCTGTAGCAGTCGCCGCCGCTGCGCTGCCCGCGTGGCGCGCGGCGCACGTGCACCCGACCGAGGCGTTGCGCGAAGACTGAGCGTGATTGCCGAACCTCACGATCGGCGCGGCGGGCCTCCTCCGGATTCTTCCAGGCTGAACACCGGCAGCGTCCATCCCCACGCAATGGCGGAGATCCGAAGGCTGGCGATCACAACCATGCCGGCAAGCGCAGCGATCGGCTCGCCCAGACCGAACCAGCTCCTCAGCAGCAGGTAAGCGACGATACCTGCGATCGCGGCCGTCGCGTAGATCTGGCCGCGACGGATGACCATGGGGATCTCGGTCGTGAGCACATCGCGAATCATACCGCCCGCCACGCCGGTGATCGTACCCATGATCACGCACACGATGCCCGTCAGTCCGACACGTTCTGCGATCTGTGCCCCGCTGATCGCGAACAGCGCGAGGCCGAGCGCATCGGCGAACGCCAGTGCGCGATCCGGTGGCCGGAGGCGCCGCGTCCAGAACACCGTCAGCAGCGCCGAGACGAGGATCACGTACAGGTAGCGCGGCTGCGTCGTCCAGAACACTGCCCGGTTGAGAAGCAGGTCACGTGTGGTGCCGCCGCCGATCGCCGTCACCATCGCGATCACGACAACGCCGAGAAGATCGAGTCGCTTCCGCACCGCGGCGAGCGCGCCGCTCACGGCGAACACGGCGACGCCGAGCAGGTCGAAGAGCTGGAGGAGAGTCACATTGCAAGTTGTGTGTGCGGCATCGCCGGCGAAAGTAGCGGGAAGAGCTCGACACGAGTCAACGGGCGAACGTCAAGTCTATAGGACCCTGAACCGGCCGTGCATTACCTTGCCCTCACCAGGCCGGTCTCTCAACTGCAACCGGGAGCAGGTTCATGCAACTCGCGTCCAGATGGTCGCTCTCCGTCATGATGCTCGCTCTCGTGTCGGGTGGCTGTTCCGGCGAGCCTGCGACGCAGGGGGCGGAGCCCACGCTCGCCGGGGAGAACGCTCGAGCCGATGATGCGGAACATGTCATCGAGGTGGCAGCGATCGCGAGGGGCGACCAGCACCTGTTCGAGCTATCCACCGCAACGGTGCCTTCCGGCTGGACCACGTTCGTGTTCGCGAATCGTGCGCACGTCGACCATTTCGCGCTGCTGACGAAGCTGCCGGACAGCGTCGACGTCGAAGATTACCGCGTGCTGACGCAGGTCGCGCAGAACTTCCTCGACGGCGCCCGCGGAGTTCCAATCAGCCACCCGGCTGCAGGACTCGAGCTGCCCGCGTGGTATGCGGACGTACAGGTGATGGGTGGTCCGGGGATGACCTCCGCCGGCCACACATCCGAGACCACCGTCGAGCTGGAGCCGGGCGAGTACGTGCTTGAATGCTACATCATCACCGCCGATGGACGCTTTCATCATGTGGCCGGCATGGTCGAAGGGCTGACGGTTACGAATGCGCGCTCGGAAGCACCGGAACCGCAGGGTACATTGGAGCTGACGCTGCGAAACGATGGCATCCAGGTGGATGGGAGCGCATCGCCGGGCATGCACACCATCGCCGTCCATTTCGCCGAACAGCAGCAGTATGCGAACCTCGGGCGGAACGACTTGCACCTGGTCCGCCTGGAGGAGGACACGGACCTGAAAGCCGTCGCGGATTGGATCAACACCACCAACCCCGGCGCCTTCGTATCGCCCGGAAGCCCGGCGGAGTTCCTCGGCGGCACCCAGGAGATGCCGGCAGGACGGACGGCGTACTTCACCGCCAACCTGACGCCGGGCCGCTATGCGTGGATCTCGGAGGTGCCGGACCCCGCGGACAAGGGAATGCTGCGAACCTTCACTGTGTCCGCGGGTCGCTGACGCCCCTTCTCACTGGAATTGCTGGCGCCTATCTCGATGCGTCTACGGTGTTCTTCCGCGTCACGATCGCTGCCGGCGCGATCGTGCTGGTGCTGTCACCGCGGGCGAATACTCGATAATGTCGTTCACGGTCGCGCGCCGCACACCCGAAATCGGGATCCGCGTCGCGCTCGGCAGCGGTCGCGGCCGTATCATCGCGGCGATCTTCTCACGCGCGTTCGTTCAGGTCGGACTGGGCGTGGCACTGGCGATGGCCTCGCGGATGTTGGCACTGAGCAGGCTGAATGATTCTCTGGACACGGAAGACCGAATTCCACTGGCTCTTGCTGGCCCTTCTATGCGGCCTCTCGCTTACGTTGGTCTCGGTTGCCTACGGTCCCGATCTATACGGAGGGATTGAAGAAATCACACGGGGAGTTCTTCACAGGACGCTGCTGAGCGGACTGGTTCAACTCTCGGTCTGCGTGCTCCTGGTTCTCATGCTGGGAGGCAGGCTCCGACGCCATGACATCGGGCTGGACGGCTCCAGGATCGCACCGGCATTCCTCACGACGGCGGGTCTTTGGGCCGCGGCACAGATCGTTCTCGCGACGGCTGCGTGGCTGGAAACGAACGACGTCGCTCTCGCTTCGACCTGGCAGGAGCGTGGCGATGGCGTGCAGTCGCTCGGCTTCCTCGCCGGCATGCTGCTGGGCACCGTGCTGTACGAAGAGATCATCTACCGCGGAGTCCTCCTGCCGCAGTGTTACCTGATCCTGCGGGGCAATCGCATCCTGCGGCTCGCTGGGGCGCTCCTCGTCTCCCAAACACTGTTTGCGTGCCTCCACTTCCCGTCGCTCGTCATCTGGTATGATCTCGATGCAGCCGAACTCCTGGCTCGTCTCATCTATCTGTTCGGTGCAGGCTGCTTCTTCGCTCTGCTCTACTTCCGCACGGAGAACCTGCTCGCCGTCGTAGGCATCCATTCGCTCTTGAACCGGCCGACCTCGCTGGTCGAGAGTCCGCTGAACGCGGTGGCCGTGCTGCTCGCTCTGTCGGTGGTACTCGGATTCGTATGGCCGGTAGTGAACGGCGGCAGCCTCCGGTTCCGTCTGCCCGAAATTCGCCTGAGACCTGGAGGCGGCGGGACGCGGCCCAAGGGAAGCGACGAGAGCGCGCAGGGCGAGGTCACCGCCAGCGCCGGAGCTCCACCAGGGCGTGGACTCGCACAGGGCGGACACGGACGCGGGTGAGAGCCCCCTGCATGTCGGATAAAAAAAGCCGGCCTCTCGAAAGAGGCCGGCTTTTCAGTATGGAGCCGGCGGGAGTCGAACCCGCGTCCGCGAATAGATCCCTCGAAACGTCTACGTGCGTATTCTACCGTTCTGTGTTTCTCGCTCGGTCATCGGCCGGTAGACAGCCCCTCCCGAACCAGCTCCGCTGTACGTCTCGTCCATGCTCCGCAGAGCAGCTCCCATGGACCAGCCCGATTTGATCGACGCTCCCTGAGACGCCTCGAGGCCCGGCCTCTCAGGAAACGGGCACGTAAGGGTTACTTACGCAGCCAGTGCCAGTTGATTGTTGGCAGTTGTGACTGTTGCCGCTGATTTACGAGGTGACGACAACCTCGGCACGCTGCTTCGACTTCACCAAACACGTCGAATCCGGATCGGCCCCGGTATGATGAATTTAGCCGGATTCGGCTCTTTGGTCAACCCGTCGGTACTCCCTGTGCGGTACCCCAGGCAACCGTCGCCGCACTGTTTGCGCGGCAGGAACGTGCAGGATCGGATTAACAAACGTGATACATGCATGTGCACGCGTATGGTTGCGTGTGCAACACAGCAAAACCCGGATCACGTCCACGTACACGTGCACATGCACCTGCACGTCCGTTCACGGTTGACGCTCCCGCAGCTCACCGCGACGCCGCCACCACCCGGTTCCGCCCGTCCGCCTTCGCCTGATAAAGCGCGCCGTCCGCGCTGGCGAGCAGGTCCGCCGGCATCGCAGCGAGCTCGGGGCATCCTGAAACACCGATGGACGCGCGGACGGGAATGCGCTTGCCCTGGAAGTCGATGTCGGATTCTGCGACTGTGGCGCGTATGCGCTCCGCGACTTCGATGGCGCTGTCGATGCTGGTCTCGGGCAGCAGCACGATGAACTCCTCGCCGCCGAAACGCGCGGCGATGTCGATGTCGCGGATGCTCGCTTCGATGATGCGTGCGGTGCGGCAGAGCACATCGTCGCCGGCTTCATGGCCGAACTGGTCGTTGATGCTCTTGAAGTGGTCGAGATCGATGGCGAGGACGGAGAGCGGTCGGCCGTAGCGGGCGAAGCGCGTGGTCTCTGCCTCGAAGATTTCGTCGAACGCTCGGCGGTTGCGGAGCTGGGTCAGTGGATCGCGCGCGGCGGTTTCGCGGACGTGGTCGAGCACGCGTGCCTGGTCGATGTGCAGCGCGATCTGTGGCTCGAGCAGCGGGAGCAGCGCGAGCCCATCCTGGTCCATCGCCACCGAACGTCCGGACCACACGGCGAGCACGCCATTCACGCCGCTCGGGCTGTGGAGCGGCAGCGCCGCCATGGATTTCGGACGGTGAGTCCATCGCTCGTTCTGATGCGCGATACACGTCCGGTCGAGCTTCCAGGTACCGCCCTCGCGTACGATCATCGTGTTCGCGCGCACGGCGAGGGCGAGCTCGGAGGCGGGTGGTACGAACGGATCACCGGCACGGGGTCCACCGTCCTTGCTGACGGCCGACACGATGCGGCCGGAGTCGCCATTCCAGACGCCGATCGCAGCGCCGGTAGCGTTCGTGATCTTCATGGCAGTCTCACAGAACCGCTCCGTCAACGCTTCGAGGCTGGCGTCCGCGGGGAGAGACTTCACGACGTCGAGCAGCGCGTCGACGTGACGGCGCTGCGCAGCCGCGCTGGAGCGAGCCTCGTAGAGTGAGACCAGCCCGCGCAGGTAGACGGCGGCCTGCTCGAACAGAGTGTCGTCGACAGGGAGACTGGCGGGATCGAAGGCGTACGTAACGAGCAGGCCGCGTTCGTCGCTGCGGAGCAGGCGGTCGGCGACCAGGATGCTTCCCTGCTCTGCCCACCTGGGCGCGCGATCGATGCGCATGCGCATGCCCTGCTCCCACACCCAGCCGAGCGGATCGCCGGAGAGCCGGACGGTTGGGCCGGGACGGCGGGTCGAAGCGGCACGCACGCGGGCCAGCCCGCGGTAGCTCTCGACGTCCCAGATCATC
>DATABQ010000438.1:0-1620 GCA_036259495.1 Longimicrobiales bacterium
ATCCTGGATGATGAGCCCGCACGCGTAAATGAACGAGGCGGTGATGGCCAGACGCCGCTGCACTTCGCGCGCTCGCGCGCCGCGGTCGACCTCCTGCTCGAGCGCGGCGCGGACATCGACGCGCGCGATGTCGACCATCGCTCGACACCGGCGCAGTGGATGCTGGAGCGGTCCCGCGGCGCAGGTCGCTATGACATCGCACAGTATCTCGTAACACGCGGTGCCTCAGCCGACATCTTCCTCGCAGCCGCACTCGGACTGACTGACAGAGTGCGGACCATCGTCGAATCGAATCCTGCGGCGCTGGAGCTGCGAACGGCGCAGGGCGAGTACGGCGAGCAGCCGCCCTCCAGCTATCACATGTACTTGTGGACGATCGGTCCGAATCTCTCCCCCATCCAGGTGGCCGGGCAGTTCGGGCACGAGAACACGCTCGCGTTCCTGCGTTCCGTCTCGACCCCGAAGCAGCGCTTCCTCACCGCGTGCGCGGCCGCTCGGACCGGCGAGGCAGCAGAGCTTCTGCGGGAGAGCCCGGAACTGATGAGTGAGCTCACTTTCGCTGACCACCGCGCCCTCGCCGATGCCGCGTGGGCTCCCAATCCCGCCGCCGTCGAGCTGATGATGGATCTCGGCTTCGACCCCGCAGCGACCGGATTCAGCGGCGGCACTGCCCTGCATTGCGCGGCGTGGGAAGGATCGGCGGCTGGCGTGCAGGCGATTCTCGGCCACGCCCGCGGCCGTGCCCTCGTCAATCACCGGGACGCCACCTTCCACGGCACACCGCTCGGCTGGTGCTGGCACGGCTCGGCCAACTGCAGCAATCCGAACGCGGATTACGACGGCGTCGCGCGCCTGCTGCTACAGGCGGGCACCATCCCGGATCCGGACTGGGAGAGCGTCCCTCCATGGCTCCTGTCCCTTATCGACGAACATGGCGGCGAGCGGCCGCAGTGAGTCGTGACGTCTCCCTTGCCAATAATATCCACGCTGGATATATATCTGCAACGGATAGTTCGTCGGACTGGAGGTCTCTGCCATGCCGCTCGCTCCGCCCATGCTCCACATCCTGCTCGCGCTCGCGGATACCGACCTCCACGGGCTCGGGATCGCGGACCGGGTCGAAGAAGCGACGGACGGTGCTGTGGAACTGGGGCCGGGCACGCTCTATCGGTCGCTGAAGGAGATGGCGGATGAGGGTCTGATCCGCGAAGCGACGGCGCCGGAGGGTGCGGATCCGCGGCGCAGGTATTACACGATCACGCCGGCCGGGAAGCGGCGTGCGGCGCGTGAGGCGGCGCGGCTGGAGCGGGTGGTGGAGGTTGCGCGCGAGCGCAGGCTGCTACCGGAGCGCGCGTGATGTCGGGAGCTTCCGTATCCGCCGCCATGCACGGCCGCTTGTTCGGCGCGCTCCTTCGCGCGTATCCGAGCGAGTTCCGGGAAGCACACGGCAGCGAGATGACGACGTACTTCCTGGCGCGACTGCAGCGTGCTCGCACGGAGCGCGGCGTACCGGGCGTTGCACGTCTGTGGCTGCGCACTGTGCGCGATATCGTTACGACAGCGATCGCGGAGCGACATTCGGTTCGCACGCGTGCGACGCATGGACGAAAGGGTGATCCT
>DATABQ010000439.1:0-6170 GCA_036259495.1 Longimicrobiales bacterium
TCGATGCCCGGACCACCGTCATTCTCGAGGAGCCATTGCCCGCCGAAATCGAGGTGGAGACAGGGGCGACGGGCGTGGTGGAATGGCTGGAGCGGCAGCCGGACGCGTTCACCTTGCGCGTCGCGGCCGATCGCGCTGCGATGCTCGTGGTGCTCGACAACTGGTTTCCGGCGTGGAAGGCATACGTCGACGGGCGGGAGGTGGACATCCATCGTGCGAACTACACGTTCCGGGCGATCGCAGTCCCGGCAGGAGAGCACACAGTGACGTTCCGCTACGTGCCGACGGAGCTGCGGACGGGCGCGGCCATATCGCTCGTGGTGCTCGGCGTGCTGCTGGCACTCGTGATCACCGGCGCCTGGCGTGAGCGCGCCCGGCCGGCGGCCGCCGCGCCAGTCGAACCGGCCGGCGCATGACGAGGAAGGGGCTCACGGCCTATGACGTCGCGGAGCATTACGACGACGAATACTTCGCGGACCTGAGTGCGCGGTACCGGACCCGCAACCGTTTCGCCCGCCGTCGCATCGCGAACGTTTTCTCGCTGCTTCCCGCCATCGCGGGCCGCGCGCTGATCGACCTGGGCTGCGGTATGGGCACCTTCACCATCGAAGCGGCCCAACGTGGTGCGTTCGCGATTGGCGTCGATCCGGCACCGGCGGCGGTGCGCGCGGCGCGGGCTGTGGCGGACGCGGAGCAGGCTTCCGGCGCCCAGTTCATCCGTGCCGATGCCGTGCTGCTGCCGCTGCCCTCGGCCGCGGCCGACGTGGTGCTCGCGGCGGACCTGACAGAACATCTGGATGATGTGACGCTCGCCCGCATCCTGCGCGAGGCGGCGCGCGTGCTCGCGCCGGGCGGCAGGCTCGTCCTGTACACGCCGGACCGTCACCATTTCTTCGAGCGGCTGCGCGATCAGGGTGTGATGAAGCAGGACCCATCGCACATCGCGGTGCGAACGGCCGCAGAGCTGCGCGCAGCCGTGGAGAGTGCAGGATTCGAGGTGGAGCGCACGACCTGGCTGCCGTCGCATCTGCCGGGCCTGGACCTGGTCGAGCGGGTGTTCGCGCGCGCCGTGCCGCTGCTGCGTCGCCGCATCGGCCTCATAGCCGTCCGGCGGGGGCCGCCGGCGTGAAGGGGAGGTCGCTGCTCGTCCGGCTGCTGCAGGTCGCTCTGCTCGCAGCTGTGATATGGGGCATCTATCGCGCGCTCGCACCACACCTGGACGACCTCACGTGGGCGGAGCTGACGCGCTGGCGCCCGGCGACCGTACCCCTCGTAGCGTCGTTCGCGCTGCTGCTCAGCGTCTATTTCGCTCACGCGCTGCTCTGGCGCAGGATCATGAGCGATCTCTCCATCGGTCGCCCATCGTTCGGTGCGACGATGCGGGTCTACTTTCTGTCCAGCCTCGGTCGCTACGTTCCAGGCAAGATCTGGCTCCTGGCCGGACTTGCGGTACTGTCGCGGAGAGCCGGTCTCCCGCCGGGATCCGCAACCGCAGCGGCGCTGCTGGGGCAGTTCGGATTCCTCACGACCGGTCTCCTGTTCCTCGGCCTGATGCTGCCCGAGTGGCGCCTCGCGCTCGACAACCTGCCCGGAGGCGTTCCCGCCGGGCTGCCGCTGGCGCTCGGCGCGGTTCTGCTGATCACGGGCGGCGCTCTGATCTGGCTGCTGGTGGCGACACCGTTCGGACATGAATTCCGCATGCGAGTGATACGCAGGGTGGGCGAGCGGGCGGGGGAGCGCCTCGGCGCCGCTTTCGCGCTCGCCGACCGTGTCCAGCCGCGCGATGCCGCCTACTGGGCGGCTGGCTACGCGCTGACGTGGGTCGCCATCGGCATCGCGTTCGCCCTCTTCGCCGGCGCGTTCTATCCGCCGTCGCTGGAGGCCTCGCGATACCTCGCGGGCACCGTCGCCGCCTCGTATCTGATCGGCTATCTTTTGTTCGTGCTGCCGGCCGGCGCCGGCGCCCGCGAAGCAGCGATGTTCCTGCTGCTGCAGCACGTCATGCCCGCCGGCGCAGCTCTGGTCGTCAGCATCCTGTCCCGTGTCTGGTTCACCGCCGCGGAGATCGCGCCGCTGGCTCTGCTGCCCTTTCTGCGCGGCGGCCGGCCCGGCGATACCGCTGCGGCAGGCGACAGTGTTGAGGATTCCGCGCCCGGACGAGCGGCGGAGGAGAATCACGCGTGAGTGAAAGCGGCCCGCGAGGCCTTGTCATAATCCCGACGTACAACGAGCGGGAGAATCTGCCACGGCTCGTGCCGCTCGTCCTCGCCCAGGACGAACGGCTCGATGTGCTGGTGATCGACGACGCCTCGCCCGACGGCACCGGAAAGGTGGCCGAGGAGCTGGCGACCGGAAGCGATCGCGTCCATGTCATGCACCGAGCGGGCAAGCTCGGGCTCGGCACGGCCTATCTGGCCGGCTTCCGCTGGGGCCTCGATCGCGGCTACACGTGGCTGCTGGAGATGGACGCCGACTTCTCGCATGATCCCCTTCATCTGCCGCAGTTCATGGCGGCGCTCGAGCACTACGACCTCGTGCTCGGATCGCGCTACCTCGAAGGCAGGGTCACGGTCGTGAACTGGCCGATAGCACGCCTCCTCCTGTCCTATTTTGCGAACGTCTACGCCCGAATCGTCACCGGCGTCCCGCTCTGGGATGCGACCGGTGGTTTCAAGGCGTTCCGCAGGGAAGTGCTCGAGGCGATCGATCTCGAGCGGGTCGAATCCGAAGGCTATTCCTTCCAGATCGAGATGAGCCTCAGATCATGGAAAAGAGGGTTCCGCATTGGCGAGATTCCCATCGTTTTCGTCGACCGCACCACCGGCGAGTCGAAGATGTCGGGCAACATCATCCGCGAAGCCGTCTGGCGCGTGTGGAAGCTTCGATTCCTTTCGATAATGGGCAAGCTGTAAGCGATGGCCGTCAGAGACCTCCTCTGGGGATGCCCCCTCTGCCGCGCGCCAGGAAGCATCCGGCCTGATCGCAAGCGGGAACGCTGCCGGCAGTGCGGTGCCGAGTTCCGACGGTCCGCCGGAGCGCGCGTCACCGCCGAGCGGGACGGCGTCCGTGTCGAACGCGCTGCGGGGGAATGGCTGGACCTCCTGGGGCCCGCGAAAGCGCCCGCGCCGGATGCGAACGGCATCATCCTCGGGCCCGAGCAGGTGAGCGTGAAGCTCACCCGCCGGCAGGATCCGCTCGAGTGGGCCGGCCAGCTGATCGGCTGGATCGAGGTCTATACGCGCCCCCGGATGGGGATCTTGTCGATGCGCGACGACGGTCTTCACTTCCAGCCGAATCGCGGAGACGGCGTCTACTGGGGTCCTGCCGATCTGACGGGCCTCCAGCCCGCGTCATCATCGCTCCAGCTCGGGCTCCACGGCCACATGGCCGCCGTGAAGTTCCTGGAGGGCTCCGTCCGCCTCTGGACCCGCGCCCTCTCCGACCTGCTACTGCGCCACTACCGCGCCCAGGGCCGCGCCGTCCTCGAGCTGCAGCCCTGCGTCCGCACGTGCCTCATGCGGAGTGCCTCATAATGGAAGTAGTGGCCGCGAAGGACCGCATGCGGCTCCGCACGACCGCTACCGTGCGGAATTCGCTCGACCGGATGAGCGAGCTCCCGCCGCCGGGATTGCTGTACTGGTTCATGCACGGGCTCGGCCGCTGGCTATGGCCCGCGTTCGGCGGCTTCGACCTCTCGGGAACCGAGAACATCCCCGAATCCGGACCGTTCCTGCTGATCTCGAACCACCAGAGCGCGCTCGATCCGTTCTTCATCCAGACCTGGTTCCGCCGGCCCGTTCACCCGATGGCCAAGAGTACCCAGTTCGCCTCACCCATCTTTGCTGCCGTCATGAAGCGATGCTACTCGTTTCCCGTGCGCCGATTCCAGGTCGACCCACAGGCAGTCCGGACCGCGCTCCGCCGCCTCCGTGCCGGACACCCCGTCCACATCTATATAGAAGGGGAGCGTACCTGGGACGGCAGTCTCCGGCCGCCGCGGCCCGGAACGGTTCGCCTGGCGCTGAAGGCCGGCGTGCCGATCCTCCCATGCGCTCTCGATGGCGCGTACGATGCCATGCCGCGATGGGACAGCAGGCCCCGGAGGAGCCGCGTGAAGGTCGCGTTCGGTGAGCCGTTCATGCTCCCCCAGATCGACGACCGCGCCAGCCGGGAAGCCGCTCTACCCGAAGCAAGTGCGCGCATTATAGGCGCTATCAGTGACCTGCTCGGCGTCGCTCCGCCCGGCGTTGATGACGATGGTACATGAGGTTCACAGCCTGCTATCCACATCATAGACCATATGATGTGGTGATGCTTAACATATTGGCGGGATTGCATTTAGCATGAGCACGCGAGAATCTCCCTGAACATCGAGGACGGGTCAGGGCGTGGACCTTCCTGGTACGAAGTCGTCGGGCTCCGACGGTCTCAGGATCAGGTCAGTCGCCAGCCAGACCTGTCTCGAGAACGGGTACAGAACGATCGGCGCGATGATCATCAGTGCACCGAGCCCGTACATCATTCCATCCCACGGCACGTCCGGCCATGTCATGCGCAGGACCGCCAGGCCGCCGAAAAACACCAGCATCTCAGCGACGATCAGGTTGATCGTGTAGGCCCCGATGAAGAAATCGCGCTCCCCGCGATCCAGCCGGAGCCCGCACGCAGGGCAGCTCTCGCGCTGGTGCAGGTATGAGCGGAACACGTTGCCGCTGCCGCAGTTAGGGCATCGGCGAGCGAGAGACCAAATCAGGCGTCTCGAGGCGGAGGCGTTCATGCGCGGTGATACCCGCGGCCGGCCGGTTCGGTTGCGCCCGACCGCCCGGTTTCGTGCCGCAGAACGCGGATTGCGGCGCAACAGACGTGGGGCTTCGGCAGGTCATCGTGCCGAATGTCGTAGCGCGGCAAAACGGGGTGCCGTGGGAGAACGGCTTTCAGGCGATGTTTTTGCGGCGCAACGAGAACCGCGCCTAGGTCTGCTCGAATCCGCCGGAATCTTGCGGCGCAATAACCTTGGCCGCTAACCGATCCCACCAGTACCGGCCACCGGGGCAGCGCTCGATATTCCGGAATGTCAGCAACTCCGGGGTTATCCACCACGGTAGTTTACATAATACATATTATACGAAGTCAGGGACAGCGCCTCTGACCCCACTCATCCACCGACGATCCACGCTGAACCCCGGCACCACGCCACCGATCCGGCTGCTGCGGCATGACCTTTCCACTGCCACCACCAACAACGCGCGACCTCCGCTTCACCGAACGGATTTCAATGCCGCGACGCTCGAATGACGAATGGATCCCACCGCAGCTCGCAACCCTTGCCGCCGTCGCTCCCGAGGGCGACGACTGGATCCACGAGATCAAATTCGATGGCTACCGCATCCTCGCCTGGGTCGATGGCGATCGCGTGAGGCTGCTCACACGGAACCGGAAGGATTGGACGGATCGCTTTGCTGCGGTCGCGGCCGCGCTAGCCGACCTGGGGCTGAATGACAGCGTTTGGGACGGCGAGGTCGCGGTCGAAGTCGAGGGCGGCGGCACGAGCTTTCAGGCTTTGCAGAACGCGATTCGGGATCCGTCGCGCGGGACCCTGAGGTTCTTTGTGTTCGACGTACTTCGCCATTCTGGCAGTGATGTCCGCAGAATTCCGCTAAGGGAGCGGAAGGAGCTGCTTCGCGAGGAGCTGGAGGATGGCGAGGTGCTGCGGTACAGCGACCATGTGGTCGGGCGTGGGCCGGCGTTCTTCGATCAGGCGTGTGAGCACCATCTCGAGGGCATCATCTCGAAGAAGGCCTCGGCTCCCTACCGTGCCGGCCGCGGGACCGACTGGCTGAAGGTGAAATGCGTGAAGGAACAGGAGTTCGTGATCGGTGGGTTCACCGAGCCCGGGGGCTCTCGGGCGGGTATCGGAGCGCTGCACGTGGGCGCGTATGAAGCCGAAGGGCTGGTGTACCGCGGCAAGGTAGGGACCGGCTTCACGGACGCGGTCCTGCTGGATCTGCGGCGGCGGCTGGATCCGCTGGAGACGAAGACGACGCCGTTCGTCGATGGCCCTACCGGCGCGGCTGGCCACGCGGCGCATTGGGTGAAGCCGGTGCTGGTGGCCCGGGTGCGGTTCACGGAGATCACGAGTGATGGTCGTCTGCGCCACCCGACCTTCGAGG
>DATABQ010000440.1:0-4474 GCA_036259495.1 Longimicrobiales bacterium
TGGAAGGTGAGCATTACCGCGAGCTCCAGTTCCTGCATCTCGTGGGGCCGCGTGAATGGCGGACGGGTGCATTCGATCTCTATCGTCCGGACGAGCCTCGAGGCTGGATCATTGACTTCAAGACGCACGACATACAGCCGCATCAGGTCGAAACGGTGGCGAAGGACTACGCGGTGCAGGCGGAGTACTATCGCGCTGCGGCCACGATTCGCGGCCCCGTTCGCATCCGCCTGCATTTCACGCGCGTGAACGCAGCCGTCGACATGGATTGACTCACCCGCACCGCAGTACGATCGAGATTGGCCCGGACGGGCGCACGGGCGTACCTTTGGACCGGCACCCTCACCACGGGGTACCTCACAGACCGACAACTCTGTACATACTGGAGGGCACTGCATGGCGAGACGACCAAATTACGGATTCGTGAAGCGCGAGAAGGAACTGAAGAGACAGCAGAAGAAGGCGGAAAAGCTCGAGCGGAAGCGCGCGGCGAAGGAGCCGTCGGCGGAGCCGGAGCAGCAGGAAGAGGAGTCGACCGACGACAGCGACTGACGCTGCGCCGGTTTTTTTGCGACCGTTAGTGGCCCCGCCACTAGCGGTCGAATGCCCGCGGGACCTGCACCATCGCCTCAGCACGATCACGTGAGGTAGTGAACATGCCAACGAAGCTGCAGCGGTGGCTCGACATCATCGCCTACCTGGTAGGCCGTCGGCTGCCCGTTTCGGCGGACGAGCTGATGCGCGCGGTGCCCGCCTTCGCCGAGCGATGGGAGTCGGACGATCCCACGAAGCACGCGAGTGTCCGCCGCACGTTCGAGCGGGACAAGGACGAGCTGCGCACTCTCGGCATACCACTCCGAACCGTGAAGTACAGCCGTGGTGATGAGCCGGACGTGCAGGAGGGCTACATCATCGATCGTCGTGACTTCTACATGCCCTACCTGAAGCTGGTGCACGAGGCGACCGGCAGGGTGGGCTACGCAGTCCGCAGCCGCATCGCGGATGTGGAGATCGCCGAGGATGACGCACCGCTCGCGCTGTCCGCGCTCCGTCGCATCAGTGAAGTGCCCGGCTTTCCGCTCGCCAGGGAAGCGCGCTCCGCGTTTCGAAAGCTGGCGTTCGATCTGGATCCGCACGCATTCGAATCGCGCAGCGCAGTGCTGTTCATGGAGCCGCCCGGCTCCGCGGAGCTGTCCGACCGTCTGCGCACTCTCTCCGACGCACTCCTCGCCCGCAAGCGAGTCACGTTCCGTTACCATGGCATCTATCGTGGTGAGGAGACATCGCGGGAAGTCGAGGGATACGGTCTGCTCTTCCAGCATGGCAACTGGTACCTCATCGGCCGTGATGACTCGCGCGACGGCATTCGCGTCTTCCGCGTCGGCCGCATGGAGGATGTCGCACCGAATACGCGCACGCCCAATACCGCCGATTACGAGACTCCGCCTGACTTCCGCCTCGGCGACTATGTCGGACGCGAAGCGTGGGAGCTGGGCGAGGACGATGGCGCCGCCATGACCGCGCGGGTGCGGTTCCGGTTTCCGCTGAGTCTATGGGCGGAACGGAACGAGCACGGCACGCTGGAGTCGCGCGGCAGCGACGGCTCGGCCGTGCGCGTGTTCACGGTTCATCAGGTGAATCCGTTCCTGCGGTGGCTGCTCACGCTCCAGGGCGAGGCTGATGTGCTCGAGCCGCAGGCGCTGAAGGATGAGCTCAGGGCGGTCGCACGCGGTATCGCCGATGCGCACGGTGCAGCGGACGACGCGCGGGCAGGGAAGGGCACTGCGAGCGCGGACCGCGACAGCGGATTTGAGGATGCCTGACAACACCGCGAGCACCCGGCTCGAGCGCATCCTCTATATTCTGCCCGCCGCCGCGCGGACGGACGGGGTCGGCCTGAATGAGCTTGCGGCGGCCCTCGATACGGATGCCGCGACCATTCTCCGTGATCTCGAGCATGTCACTGCGCGCGAGTACTACCACCCCGCCGGCGCGGTCGACAAGTTCAGCATCATGATCGAACGCGACAGTGTGCGCGTGCACGCGCCGCAGGAGTTCCGCCGCCCCGTGCGCCTCAGCGCGCGCGAAGCGCTCGCGCTCGGTCTGGGACTGCGGACCCTCGCCGCTGACGCGGAGCCGGAGCGTCGTCGTGAGATTCTCGAGCTGGCAATGCGGCTCGAGAAGGACTTGTGTGCGCCAGGGGTGTCGACCGTGCACGAGATGCGCGTCGACGCGGCGCGGGGTCCACGGCTCGATGTGGAGCCGCGCGATCTCAGCATCGATGTGGCGTGGGATACTGCACCGGCCGGTGCCGCGATGGAGTCCGATGTCGAGTTCGAGGACTATGCGCTCGCGTTCGACGATGATGGGTTCCGCGGCGTCGTGGCGGATGCGATCGAGCAGTCACGCCTCTGCACGATCTGGTACCTGAAGCCGGGCGATGTCACGCCGGCATACCGCAGCATCGCACCCTATCGTCTCGTGTATGCCGATGGTAAATGGTACGTCGCCGCGTATGACATCGATCGCGAAGCGCTCCGCTTCTTCCGCATGGATCGCGTGCTGAACGCCACGCTGGACGACGAGCCGGCGCCCCCGCTCCCGCCCGTCGAGCTGGAGGCGTTCATCGGCAACGGCGGGCCGTATGTCGCCGGCGATGATATCGAGGTGAGCGTCCGCTACTCGCCGCGTGTGGCGCGCTGGATCGCGGAGCGCACTGCCGCATATCCCGAGCGCGATGGCAGCGTCACCGTCCGCCATCGTGTTGCCGATCCCAGATGGATCGTGCGGCATGTGCTGCAGTACGGCGGTGAAGCGGTTATTGCTGCGCCGGACGCCGCGAGGGAATGGGTCGCGACGGCGGCCGCAGACTTCGTCGACTGAGCGGCGCTGCCTGAGCGACGCCTGGTTCAGCGCCGGCCCGCACGCCACTGCACGAGGGGCGCATCGAGTATCGCCGCCTGCACCGCGTCAGCAACATCGCGGCGCAGCGGCTCGTGCCGGAAGTTGCGGCGCGTCGGGTTCACGCGGTTCGTGAGCAGGATCACGAATGCGCCGCGCTCCGGATCCATCCAGAGGCTCGTGCCGGTGAAGCCGGTGTGGCCGAATGAGCGTGGCGAGAAGTAGCGGCCGGCGCTCGCACCCGGCGAAGGCGTATCCCACCCGAGCGCTCGGCTCGAGCCGCGGTTCTGTCGCGCCGTCCACCGCGCAATCGTGTTGTGATCGAGGATGCGCACGCCGCCGTAATGTCCCCCGTTGAGCATCATCTGAGCGAAGACTGCCAGGTCGCGCGCGGACGAGAACAGCCCCGCGTGGCCTGCGACCCCGCCGAGCGCGCATGCGTTCTCGTCATGCACGATCCCGTGGATCGGCCGGTGCCGGTAAACGGTATCCTGCTCCGTCGCCGCGATCCTCGCGAGCAGCGGATGCCCTTCCTCGAGAGTGACTGTGCAGTGCTCCCCGGGCGGAACTGTCATATCCGAGAGCGGATTGAAGCCGGTATCGCGCATTCCGAGCGGACCCCACACCCGTTCCTCCAGGAAGTCGTCGAGCGGCTGCCCCGTGATCTCCTCCACGATCCACCCGGTCATGATCAGATCCCAGTCGCTGTAGATCGTGCTGTCGCCCGGTGCGTATGCGAGTGGCCGCTCGTTCATGCTGCGCAGGAACTCCGCACGACCGGGCGCGTCCCGCCACAGCGGCGCACCCGAAACAAACCCGCCGCTGTGCGTCAGCAGCATGCGCACCGTGATGTCCGCCTTATCCGGCGCATCCAGCTCCGGCAGGAAATCCCGCACCGGACGGTCCAGGTCCAGTCGCCCCTCCTCCTCCAGGATCATCGCCGCAGTCGTAGTCGCAACGACCTTCGTCAGCGATGCCATGTCGAACAGCGTCGAGTCCGTGACCACCGGCGCCGCGGCAGCCGTGTCGATCCGGCCGTATCCGCGCATGTGCACCAGTCGCCCGTACCGACCTACCGCGAGCGCCGCCCCCGGCGCGGCGCCCTCTCCGAGTCCCTGCCGCACTATAGAATCGAGCAGCAGGTTCAGCCGCGGATCCATCCCCACAGTGGCAGGCCCCGCGTCCACGAGCGCCGGAGCTGCCGCAACCCGCTGCGACACCCCCGCACCTGCCGCCCCTTGCCTCGCCGCGCACCCCGACACGGTAAACGTGAGCCAGAGCGCCAGCACAAAGCGCCCAGCCCGCATGAACATCGCACCCGCCACCGACCGTCCAGCCGTCGCGGCCCCCGCACCCGCCACGGCCCCCACAGCCGCCACAGACCCTCCCCCCACTCCATCCCTACGCAAAGCGAACCTCCCCCGAACGCAGTCTGCCCCTGCCTCTGCCCCTAACCGTGTGCGTGCGCCTTCCACATGACCGTGCACGTGCCCACGCCCCTGACAACCTGACACCGCCGAAGAAACCTTCCTGCAGTTCAACGGCGACCGATGGCGATGTATTCGCGTGTATC
>DATABQ010000441.1:0-3287 GCA_036259495.1 Longimicrobiales bacterium
GTAGTGCAGCCTCCGGCATCGAGCAGCAGCTCGGCGCTACCTCGCGATGTTACGCTGAAGATGCGCGCGACCGGTGTCGTGATCCCGTTCACCTGCCGCACCGATCCGCGGTCGCCGACATAGAGAACGCCAATCTCGGCGTTGAACGCGACCGCTGTCGGTGCGGTCAGACGGGTCCTCGTGGCGAGCGAATCGACTGTCGTGCCGATCGAGTTGCCGACTCCCAGCACGATGCGCATCAGGCCCGGCGCATCGCCCAGCACCACGAACGGCTCGCCGCACCCCGCGAGACTGAAGACCGCGGCGGCGGCCACTACTGATCGAGTGAAACGATCCATATATCGTAATCCCGTATGAGCTGACCCGGCTTGGCGCGGCTGAAGGCGAGGCGCCGACCATCGGGTGATACGGCAGGTGCGCGACCGCCGATTGTGTCATCAATCGGCACGGCCTCACCGCTGTCGCGCGCTATTCGATAAATCTCGTATCCGCGCCGGACAAAAAGGAATGACCCGTCCGGCGACCACGCCGGATCCCGACCTTCGCCGAGCTCGACCCGCTCGGAGCCGTCGGGCCGAACGAGCACCAGCGTGCCCGGGCCTGCATCGTACACGGTCCGAAACACCCAGGTGGATTTCGTTCCGACCGCGCACGAGCACTGCTGCACGACTGAATCCGTGCGGGCGACCTGCGAGTAAGCGATCCATTCGCCGTCAGGACTCCATGCCGCGCTCACACCATCGGCGGTGCCGGGGATCACTGTCGAAGACTCCGCGCCGACCTCCCAGATGCGAATGGCGAGCCCGTCACTGAACGTGATGCGCTCGCCGTCGGGCGCCCACGAGGGGCGGAACAGCATTCCGTGTTCATGACGATGCTGAGCCTGGAACGGGAACAGCTGTTGGAACCACGGCCCTGCCGTGACCGTGCGCGACCCCGGGTCAGTGCCGGCGAAACGGACCGGCACAGCGGGATCATCGCTGATGCTTCCCTGCTCACCAAGGGACCGTACACGCAGCACCGCAGAGTCCAGCAGGGGCTGAGGAGCGCAAGTCTCATTGCCGGTACGAACGCATTCGTGAGGCATGTCGACGCCCATCATGTCGAAGTACGCGAGGCGCTCGCCATCCGGTGACAACGCAGGCGTGGCAAACGGACGGCTGCCAGGCGTCTGCAGGTCAGCGAAGACGGGTACCGCGTGCCCGCCACTGACGGAGATCGCGAGCAACACGCCCTCGACCTGCGGCACAGTGGTGAATTCGGTCGTGTGGTACAGGATACTGTCGCCGGACGATGTCCACTGCGGATCCGCGTCCTGACCATATCCGAATGTGAGACCGTAGCTCGCGCCGCCGACCTCCCGCTCGGCGGGCGTGAACGGTGCGAGCCCTTCTCTGCAACCAGCCGACCCGAGCGTTAGCAGTGCCGCGAGAGGCACAGCACAATACCGTCTCATCAGAATGCGACCTCGATGCCGAGTCTCAGTTGCCTTGGCGCGCCGAAGTAGAGGGATGGATCGAAGCGTGACAGCGCGGCCGCCGTGCGCGCGTGCCCGAACTCGCTCGGCGTGATGATACCGTTGCTGTCGAGATCGATGCCCGCGCTGTAGAGCGGCGATTCGGCCGGTATGGCGCCCGGAGGCTGCATCGCATCGGCGAGAGCGCGCAGCGCGGGGAGCGTCGGACCGAGACCGCCCGTGTCACGCCGCACCGCGATAATATTCTCCCGGTCGAGCAGGTTGCGGCCGTCCGCCATCACGCGCCAGGCGCAGCCGTCGCAGCCCGGCAGCTGACCCAGGTCGCGGCTGACGCGCAGGTCGATCGTCGACGTCCACGGCAGATACGCCACGCTCACGTCGTCAGCATCGCCGCCCGCGGCCTCGATTCGATCGATCGGGTACCCGCTCTGCAGGCTCGATGTGAGTGCGGCCGACCACGGCGATTCCGCTCCCGCGCCGCGGCCATAGAGAAGAGCGAAATCGATGGAGTGGCGCCGGTCGAACGCAAGTGGATATTCGACGAACCGGCGGTCTCCGGTGATGATCGAGTCGGAATCCGTCCCCGATGCGACGCCGGTCGCTTTCTGAAGCGCCCAGCTCGCGCGCAACGACAGATCGGACCAGCGCGCACGCACCGACAGCTCCATCCCCTGCACCGTTCCCTGATCGTCGGTGGAGTACAGCGGATCGCCACTCGCGCCGATGCGCATGCTGCCGGTGACGAGGTTGCTGAGCTCCTTGCGAAACACCGTGACCGATGCGGCGGCAGTCTGCCCGAGCAGCGAGCTCACGGCCATCTCGTACGACTTGCCGCGCTCGAACGAGAGCGCCGGATTGCCCTGCCGGCGGATGTCCGTACGCAGCGAGTCGCCCACGGTCGTATCCAGGAAGTACTGGAAGTCGGGCGGCTGCGACACGTATCCGTAGTTGAAGCGCAGTGCCGCGGCGTTGTCCGTACCCGGAATCGGCATGGCAACACCGAAGCGCGGGTTGACGCTGAATTTCCAGGTGGCATCCACGACAGGGGAGAGGAAGTCATCACGCGCCGCACGGAAGTCGATTCCCGACCGGAACGCATCCAGGCGGACACCCAGGTTTATCGTCATCTCGTCCGTGATGGCGATGCGGCCTTCGCTGAATCCACTCACGGTGCCGGGATAGAACCGGGCGTAGTTCGGCAGAGAGCCTGTGAGGTGGCTGAGCGTGCGCTCGTAGCTCTCCACGCTGTAGAGCCGCGTGGAAGCACCCGCACGCATGGAGCTTCCGGTCACGCCGAGAACTTCCGTCACGAGATCCATGCTGAGCATGTCCGTCTTTGCCCAGTTGGCTATGTGCGGCGTGCCTTCCGTGAAGAAGATGCCGGTGCCCGCGACACCGAAGGGGCTGCCGACGGAGCCGCCCGGCGCCACGTATCCAGGCACGGGCCTCGGTGCCGCGAGCTGATCCTCGATCGGCGAACGGACGTACTCTTCGCCGAGGAACCCGAAGGAGTCGAGGCTGAACCCGCCGATACGCGTGCCGTCGAACGTCGCCGGATCGATGGCGCCGAGGTAGCGATCGAGACGCATGAGACCGATGCGTCCCGCGATGTGGTACGCGCGCGACTGCGTATTCCGCGACCAGTCGAGATTGATCGTGCCAAGCGTACCCGTCGTGCGCTGACCGAGCTGTACGGACGTATTGTAGCGGAACTCGGACGTGTACAGCTCACGCTGATCGCGATTGCGCACGAACGTCGTGTAGAAGTGGAGATTGGGTGCGAGCTGCCGGTCGAGTCGTGCGAAACCGA
>DATABQ010000442.1:0-3729 GCA_036259495.1 Longimicrobiales bacterium
CCGGTGTCATTCCCGGCGCGAAGTCCACGATCAAATCGACGTCGCTGTTCGGGCGGGCATCGTTGCGGGCGAGGGAGCCGAAGACCGCCAGCCACACGATGTGATGGCGACGGCAGAAATCCGCCAGCGCATCGCGGTCGATGTGCGCGAGGGGTGTGGCTGCAGCCTGGGTCGCTTCGCCGTATGGCACAGCTGCCGGTTCGCGGACGGTTGCGCGCGCCGTGGGTGAAGGGTGCGGCGCGGGTGACGCTTGCGGGACGGGTTCGCGGTCGGCCGCGGCCTGATCCAGGATCGTCAGCAGCTCGCCGTTCAGGCTCCGGCGATTCGCTTCGGCTCGGGCGCGGAGTCGTTCGAGAACGGCGTCGGCTACGCCGCGGACGGTGAGAGTGCGATGGGGCATGACTACAATATGACTGCATAATATAGTCACCAGCAAGTGGCCGCTACCTGACATGTCCCAACCATGCATGGATTCTGTCACCTTTCAATGTATCGTACATGCACACAGCCGAAGGAGGTAAACGATGCGAACAACGATCAATCTGAATGATGAGTTGCTTGCAGAAGCCCAGCGTTTGACGGGCATCCGCGAGCGAACGGCGCTGGTGCATGAGGGACTCCGGCTGCTGATTGAGCGTGAGGCGGCCCGTCGCCTGGCGCGACTGGGTGGCAGTGCACCGGAACTCGAGGTGCCTGCGCGGCGAAGGAGTGGCGGAGGGTGATTCTGGTGGACACGTCGGTCTGGATCGGACACTTCCGTCGCTCCGACCGGCTCCTGATGGAGCTGCTCGAGGCGGGCGAAGTGTTGACGCACCCGTTCGTGGTGGGTGAGCTGGCGTGCGGGAATCTTCCTGCGCCGGAGGAGGTGCTGGGTCTGTTTCAGCAGCTCCCGACTGCCCCGTCCGCGAGCGATCCGGAGGCGCTGCACTTCATCGAACGTCACCGTCTGATGGGCCGCGGGATTGGATACGTCGATGTTCACCTGCTGGCGTCCGCCGCTCTAGCGGATGGTGCGCGTGTGTGGACTGCCGACGCGCGGCTGGCTGCCGCCGCATCGCGGCTGTTCCTGTCATACGAGAGTCACTGATCAGTGATAACGTCCGCCGCTTCGCCCGGTTCAACGAATCGGAAACGGGCATCGTATTACGCGGCGTCAACGAATCGAATTACGCGGCGTCAACGAATCGAATTACACGGCGTCAACGAATCGATTTACGGGGGTCCAATCGATCCGCTGGCTATCCGAGTGTCTCCCGCGGATCCACGTTAGCGGCCCGCCACGCGGGCACCAGCAGCGCGATCCCAGCGGCCGCAGCGACGGTCAACGCCGCGAGTGCGAGGACCAACGGATCGTGCGGCTCGACATCGAACAGCAGCGGACCGATCCTGTCCGCTCCGAGCAGCGCGGCGGTGCCGCCCGCAAGCAGGCCGAGCGTGACCACCGGGGCTGCGAAGCGCATGACGGGAAGCAGCGCGCGCAGTCGACCGGCGCCGAGTGCGATGCGGATGCCGAACTCGCGGCGGCGCTGCGCGACTTCGAACGAGAGTACGCCGTAGAGTCCGACGCCGGCGACGAGCAGCGCGATCAGGCCGAAGAGCGAGAAGATCGTGGCGCCGAGCCGCCAGGAGCGCGTGACCTGACCGACGACGTCACTCAGCATCTCGGTCTCGACGTAGCGCAGGCCCGGTACGGCGGCGGTGCGGCGCACATCGTCGAGGACCTGCGCGGGCGGAACGGTGGTGCGCACGAGCAGCGATGATGCGGACTGTGCACCCGGGAATCCGAACGGCACCCACGCCTGCATGGTGGCCGCCGGTGCCAGCTCGTCGGGCCCGAACGTGACACCCGCGTGATCGCCGGCGATTCCGACCACCTGGCCGCACGGACCGTCCTCTCCCACTCGCAGGCACTCGCCGATCGGATCGTGACCGGGCCAGAGCCGCTCGGCGGCACGGCGGCTCACGATGATCACGGGTGCGGCGCCCTCGCGCGTGTCGCGTTCGTCGAACGCGCGGCCGCGCTCGACCGACATGTCCATGGTGCGGAAGAAGTCGGGGCCGACGGCGTTCACGTGGAGGTCCGCGATCCTGTCGCCATCGGGAAGCGATGTCGGCATGCCGTACAGCAGTGCGAATGGCACGGCCACGGTCCCGCTCGTCGACACGACCGAAGGCAGCGCACGGAGGCGCTCGGCGGCGGCATCGAGCAGTTGCGCGCGCGGGATGTCGACACCGTCATCGCGCTCCACACGCAGCATGATGAGGCGTTCATGGTCGAAGCCGAGGTCGACTCGTGTCGCGTTACGGAAGCTCGTCACGAACAGGCCGGCACCTACCAGCAGCAGCATGCAGAGCGCCACCTGGACGCCCGCCAGAGTGCGGCGGGCCGAGCCGGTGCCTCCGGTGGTTCGACCTCCGCCGGCGAGTGTCGCCGTCATCTCATCGCGAGGCGTCCGCAGCGCGGGCAGCAGGCCCGCCAGCAGTGCGGCGAGGATGCCCAGGCCTGCGGTGAAAACGATGAGGCGACCGGTCGTCGGCGCCAGTCCCGTGGGGAACACACGCTCGAGCAGGCTGCCGCCCCAGAACGCCAACAGCACTGCGGCGCCGGCACCGAGCAGCGCGAGGCACAGCGTCCGCGCGAACAGCTCGATGCGCAGTAAGGCTGTGCCCGCCCCGAGCGCCCTCCTCACGGCGGTTTCCCGGCGATGCCGCTCCGCGTGGGCGAGGAACAGGTTGGCAGTGTTTGCGCACGCGATCAGAAGGACCAGCAGCGACACGCCCGCGAGCCACCGGAACACCGACACCGTTCCGGTCGGATTCGGCACGCTGCCCGGCACGAGCGACGACGTCGTGACGGAGAGGATCTCCATCGGCACTGGCCCCTGGGGCATCGCGCGCAGCGCGTCGGCCAGTCGCGTCTCCCATGCCGCCATGGGTACCGAAGGCGGGACACGAGCCAGGACGTCGAACGCGGGCAGGTCAGGAGTGGTCCGCCAGTCCGCGCCCCACCACTGCTCGGCTTCAGCTTCGAGCGGAATCCAGAGATCCGTCGGCGCGGCATGCGATCCGTGAAAGCCGGGCGGCAGAACGCCGACCACTTCGTACTCGCCGCGCGCCGCCCTGATGCGACGACCGAGAATGGCCTCGTCGCCGCCGAAATGATTCAGCCACGCGGCATGGCTCAGCACCACGACAGCCGCGCCCGTGCGATGGTCCTCCGGCAGCAGGCCGCGGCCCATGACGGGCTGCACACCGAGCAGCGGGAAGTAGCCGGCGTCGACGCGTGCGGTCTGGAGGCGGACTGCGTCATCGCCCGCGCCCACCGTTTCCGGCACGTAGCTCATGATCACGCCGAGCGGCACGTCCGGCGCGGCCGCGCGCATGGCCGTCACATCGGCGTATGTGAATGCGTCGATCGTGGATGGCTCGTCGCCGGGCATCCGTTGAACGATGCGGAACAGCCGTCGCACCTCATCCGGCCGCTCGATGTGGGGAGGCGGACTCAGCAGCAGCCGGTCCACGACGCGGAAGATCGCCGCGTTCGCGCCGAGTCCGAGCGCCAGCGTAGCCACCACCGCCGCCGAGAGTCCCGGCGCGCGACGCACACCGCGGAGCGCGGCCGTCACGGCGCAGCCGATCGTGCGCCACGCCTCGAGCATGCGACGCCGCCTCGACACCCGCACCGCGGAACGTTCCAGCTCCGCGCGATATCGGCGCTCGTCGCCGAAA
>DATABQ010000443.1:0-2249 GCA_036259495.1 Longimicrobiales bacterium
GTCGGTGGCGAGCAGCAACGGCCGCGTCATGTTCTCCGTGTTCGAGAATTCCGGCAACAACATCTACGGGCTGGATCCCGCACGTGCGCGTGGTGAGCCGGTGGACCGGACGGTGCCCCAGATCGCGCGCGCAGCCGTGCTGCCGCCGGTGGAGGCGTTCGGCAGCGGTCTCGTCAGCGACTACCTCTCCGATCCGCTGACCGGCCTTCCGGCGCAGCGGCAGTTCGCGACCAGCGACTATGACGGAGGTCTGAGCCTCGAATACATCGCACCGCCGACTGTCGGTGTCGGTGTGAGCGATTTCGGCGGCGCAGGCATTGCCGGCGGCATCGGGTTTCTGTTCGGCGACATGCTGGGCAACCAGCAGATCCAGGCGGTAGTCCAGGCGAACGGCAGCTTCAAGGACATCGGTGGCCAGGCGATGTACATCAATGCCGAGGACCGGTGGAACTGGGGCGGCATCGTCGGACACGTGCCGTACCTGACGGGATTCCAGCAGGTCCAGCGCGATGCGAATGGCAACCTCGTTCTCAACCAGTACCTGGAGCGGATCTACATCCAGCAGGCGCAGGGGATGGCGCAGTATCCGTTCTCGCAGACTCAACGCCTCGACTTCAATGCCGGCTTCTCCCGCTATGCATTCGATCGCGAGGTGGTGCGGTACGTCTTCGACCCCGGCGGCCAGCAGCAGATCGAGCCGCCGGTGCAGCAGGAGGTGGAGGCGCCCGAGGCGCTGAACTTCGTCGAAGCCTCCGCCGCACTCGTTGGTGACAATTCCTTCTTTGGGCTGACATCGCCGGTTGCAGGCCAGCGGTATCGCTTCGAGGTGTCGCCGACGGTCGGCTCGCTGCAGTACGCAACACTGCTGGGCGATTACCGGCGCTACATTTTCATGCGGCCGTTCACGCTCGCATTCCGCGGCATGCACTACGGCCGGTATGGCAGCGATGCGGATGGGCTTGACTCCGAAGGCCGGCGCCTTCTGGGCGACATCAACGTCGGCTACGAGCCGCTGATCCGCGGATACGCACGCGAATCGTTCGAGAACAGTGAGTGCACGGTGGTGAACGCGGAGACGGACAGCGGCTGCCCCGCCTTCGACCGGCTGTTCGGCTCGCGCATCGCCCTCGTGAACCTGGAGTTCCGTATCCCGCTGCTCGGGGTTTCGGAGCTGGGGCTGATCAATTTTCCGCTCCTGCCGCTCGAGGTATCGCCGTTCTTCGATGCCGGGCTCGCCTGGTCGGGGAACGAAAGTCCGACATTCGAATTCGCGCGCCGCACGGACGCACGCGTGCCGGTGTTCAGCACCGGAGTCAGCGCACGCGCGAACGTGCTCGGCTACGTCATTCTCGAGGCGTACTACGCGTACCCGTTCCAGCGCCCGGACAAGGGCTGGCACTGGGGGTTCAGCCTGTCACCGGGCTGGTAGCAGGAGTCATACGCTCTGCATGAACGAGAAGGCTGGAAGGCATGGCGCCTTTCAGCCTTTTCGTCATCATGGTTGCACGTGTGCATTGTGCTGTGTGCGTGTGCAAGCGGGCGCGTGGCGGCGCAACGCGCTCCGGCAGGAAGGGCCGGCGTCTGGCGGCCGCGGAAACTCGGATCTGACGTCCGGCGCGGAGCAGCACAGGCACACGCACAATGCACACAGCACACGTGCAACCGTTTGGACTGCAGCTCCCTGCTCCACCCCCACCCGCGCGCCGTGCGTTATTTGGGGGGCGACGCTCACGCGGACACGGACACGGCTGCCGCCAAACTTCCGACAGCGCTGCTCCTGATCACAGAGTAGACGATTCCGCGCCCGACTACCGGGGGATCGAGCGACGGCGTTGCGGAGGCTCCCCGGCTGTGATCGTGCGGATTGTCGAGGACAGCATCGGCCATCGATCTGCGTACTGTGGCCGCGCACGAGGGACGGGTACTGATGCAGCATTCGCGGCCGCGGCGGGTCAATAAGGTGTTCCCACCTGGCGGGCGGCCGCGTCGTCGACAACCCGGCGTGTGATGGTCGGACCGGGCGCTTTGGCGGGGATTCCGCGTAATAGGTGGGAAACAGGTTTTTCACCTGGTCGCGACACGCCTATTCCGTGCATCCCGAGGAGAACAAGTGTTCCGCCTCTGTATTGCCAACACGTGCCGGGTTATCGACGATCGACGCTTCGAGCTATCGACGATCGACGCTTCGAGTTATCGACGATCGACGCGGGCCTCCGCACGCGCACGCCGCCACGCACGCGCGCGGGGGT
>DATABQ010000444.1:0-5361 GCA_036259495.1 Longimicrobiales bacterium
GGCCGCGTGATCCATCAGAAGGCGGAACGCATTCAGGATCATCTCGGTGTACTGTCGAGCATGGTGCAGGAGAACCTGACCGGAGTGCGCATCGTTCGAGCCTACAACCAGGAAGGGGCGCAGGAGGCGGAGTTCGATGAGCTCAACCGAGAGTATCTCGAGCGCAACATGGCGCTCGCTCGCACATCGGCAGTCTTCCATCCGACCCTCAGCATCCTCACCGGTCTCGGCCTCCTCGCCGTGCTGTGGTTCGGCGGACGGCAGGCGATGGACGGTATCATCTCGAGTGGCGATTTCGTCGCGTTCATCTTCTACCTCGCGATGCTGACGTGGCCGATGATCGCGCTCGGATGGGTGATCAACCTGTTCCAGCGAGGTGCCGCATCGATGGGGCGCATCAACCGCATTATGACGACGTCGCCCAGCGTCACCGATCCGGTGCAGCCGCATGCGGTCGAGGCGATCACCGGCGATGTCGAATTCCGCAGCGTCTCGTTCCGCTACCCGGGCACGGAGCGGTGGGTGCTGCGCGATATATCGTTCCGTATCGATGCCGGCCAGACGGTCGCGCTGGTCGGTCCGACCGGGGCGGGTAAATCGACTGTGATCGCGCTGCTCACGCGACGCTATGATGCGACCGAGGGGACGGTCCTCATCGATGGTGTGCCGATCGATCGCATCCCGCTCGACCAGCTGCGTGCGGCCATTGGCGTCGTGCCGCAGGATGCCTTCGTGTTCTCGGATACGGTCGGCAACAACATCGGGCTCAGTGTGCCCGAAGGGACGGGACGTGAGGAGCGCGTGCGGTGGGCAAGCGATGTCGCGCAGCTGACTGATACGATCGCCGATCTGCCACACGGCTTCGAGACCAGGCTCGGCGAGCGCGGGGTCAACCTTTCCGGTGGACAGCGTCAGCGTGCCACACTTGCACGCGCACTCGCACGCGATCCCGTGATCCTCGTGCTCGACGACGCGCTCAGCGCAGTCGACACCCACACGGAAAAGGCGATTCTGGCAGGATTGCGCGAGGTCATGCGGGAGCGGACCTCGGTCGTCGTGAGTCATCGCGTCAGCGCCGTCATGGGCGCCGATAAGATTCTCGTGCTGGACGGAGGGGGGATCGCAGAGCGCGGAACGCACGCGCAGCTGGTCGCGGCCGGGGGTGTATACGCCCGGCTGCTGGAACGGCAGCTACTCGAGGAACGTCTGGAGTCGGAGCCGCTTGCCGCAGGCCACGGCGGCGTCTAGGTTAACAGGCAGCATGACCAACCTCGCACACACCATCCTTCTCGTCGAAGACGACCCCCTCCTCCGCCACGCGTTTCGGCTGCTCCTGGAAGACGCCGGCTACGAGGTGCATGAGGCCGGCACCGCAGCGCAGGCGCTCGATGAAGCCGCTGCGCGCAAGCCGGCGCTCGTCCTGCTCGACCTCGGGCTGCCTGACCGCCCGGGGCTCGAAGTGGCCCGGCACCTCACCTCCCAGCCGGAGACCGCCGGGATCCGCGTCGTTGCGCTGACCGGCCGCGTCGGCGCCCACGAACGGGACGCCTGCTTCGAAGCGGGATGCACGCACTTCTTTACGAAGCCGATCGAGCCGCGCGAGCTGCTGCGCCGTCTGCCGGAGCTGCTGGAACCGGCGTAATCGGAGCGCGACCCTGCACGGCTCCGTACCCCCTGCCTGTGCAGACCCGCGTAATCGCGGTACCTGCCTCAGATGCGATCCAGGATGAATTCCGGCGTGAGCCGTGTGAGCCACCCCGACAGTGCCGTGAACGATCCGCTGACCAGCAGCAGGCCGATGATCACGAGCAGCACCCCGGAGACCTTCTCGATGACAGGAATGGCCCGGCGCAGCCGCTGCGACGCGCGCAGAAAGGCTCCCATCGCAACAGCAGCGAGCAGGAACGGCACCGCGAGGCCGAGCGAATAGCTGCCGAGGAGCGCCATGCCCTGGCCGAGCGTCGCACGCGCGGACGCGTACGTGATCAGCGCGCCCAGGATAGGACCGAGGCACGGTGTCCAGCCGGCGCCGAATGCGAAACCCGCAGCGGTCGCACCTGCGTACCCCGCGGGTGTCCGGCTCAGCTGAAACCGGCGTTCGCGCATGAGCGATCCGATGCGGAACACGCCCAGCAGATGCAGCCCGAACACGATGATCAGCACGCCACCTATGCGCGCGATCCAGTCCTGATATACGTTAAGGACCTGCCCGATGAGCGTGGCCGACGCGCCCATCAGGATGAAGATGAGTGAGAAGCCGGTCACGAAGAACAGCGCGGGAACGAGCACCGCTCGGCGGGATGTACCCTCACGCAGCTCATCGAGGGACATGCCCGTGATGAAGCCCAGATAGCCTGGTACTATCGGCAGTACGCACGGCGAGAGGAATGAAAGCACGCCTGCGGCAAACGCCGCGGCGAAAGTTATGGAACCGTCCATGTCGACTCCGGGCAGATTGAAGCGGCTTCGTCGCTCGCTTTATCGCTTCTATTACCGTCTGAAGTACTTTCCGTTCACCGGTGAACGGCGGCGCCGTCTCGAACGCGATGAACGCGGCTTCGTCGTCATCCAGATCGACGCCCTCGCACACGAAGACCTCGTCCGCGCCGTCGAGAACGGCTACGCGCCCCGCCTGCGCCGTCTCATCGAGCGTGACGGCTGGGAGCTGCGACGTTATCCCGCCGGGCTCCCCAGCGCCACGCCCGCTGCACAGGCCGCGATCTTCTTCGGAACGAAGGAAGACATTCCCGCGTTCCGCTTCTACGAGAAGACCGAACGTCGCGTGATCATCGGTTCCAAACCGGCTGACGTGCAGCACATTCGCGACCGGCTCCCCGAGTCCGGCATTCTCGATGGCGGCTCGGGCTACGTGAATATCTACGATGGCGGCGCCGACCGCGCCATTTTTACGCTCGCAGCCAAGGAGCCTCAGGCATTCCTGGAGAAGATGGGCGGCGGCCGCGTTGCGCTGCTGATGCTGCTCCATCCGATCCGCATGCTCCGCATGGCGTTCGACAGTGTCGTCGAATACCTGCGCGAGGAGGTGGTCCGCTTCTGGGGTCAGATGCGCGGACAGTACACCTATTACTGGTGGTATCTGCCGTTCCTCCACATCGGGACGAACGTAGTACTCCGCGAGCTCCAGACGCTCGCTGTGCTGCTCGACATATACACCGGTGTGCCTGCGATCTACACGACATACAACGTGTACGACGAGTTCGCACACCACTTCGGGCCGGGATCGCGGACGGCGTTCAGCAGCGTGCGCGCGCTCGACCGCCGCATCGCTCACATTCTGCGCATGCTGCGCCGGGCACCCGGACGACCCTACGATGTCTATATCCTGAGCGACCACGGCCAGACACCCTCCGTGCCGTACCGCGTGCGCTACGGGGAGACGCTCGGAGACACGATCGTGAACGCCGCGACACACGGCGTGCTCGTCATGGCCGGGACCGGCGACTACTCGATCGAGCATCAGGATGTAATGGACTTCCTCGTGCAGGAGCTGGAGCATGTGTCCGAAAAATCCAGCCTCCCCGCGCGCAAGGCCGGGCTCGGGCTCGGCCGCTGGATGCGCCAGCACTACAACCTGTTCCCGCTCGTCGCCGAGACCGTGCGCGAGTCGGATGAGACGCAGATCGTCGTCACGTATTCATCTTCGCTCGCACACGTCTACTGGACTCAGCCCGAACATCCGCTCTCGCTCGATGAGATCCGCAGCGATCCCGATCGCCGCGCACTCTACTACTTCCTCGTCGCGCACGGCGGCATCGGCTGCGTCATCACGCGCGTCGTCGACGGGGCTCATATCGAAACGCTCCGCGGCCGTGCCCTCGTCATGCCCGATGGATCCTTCGAGCTGCTGTCCGGCGTCGATCCGCTGCGCGACTACGCATCGAGCGATATCGATCGCCGCGCGATCGCCCAGCTCGCAGCCATGCGCAATTCCGGCGACCTCATCCTGTTCGGCGCATATGATCCGGAGCTGGACTCCTGCATCTGCTTCGACGATCAGATCGGCGCCCACGGCGCCATGGGCGGACGGCAGTCATGGCCGTTCCTGCTCACGCCGCGCGGGCTCGTCCCCGAGGACTACACGATCGACGACCCGCTCGACCTGCACCCGCTGTTCAAGCGATACTCGACCAGGGACGGCGCTGACAGCGCTCCGCCGCGGCACCCGCGGGAGGAACGCACAGCCTTCTGAGCACGATGCGGCCGGTATGCAGGCAACAGACTGACAGACGACAGAAAGGGAGATGTGGGGATGAGTGGAGATGCGGGGGATAACTCAACTGCAATCCACCGGTCTCCGGTGTGTCGGGATTCCACCCGTCTCCACATCACCCTTCTCGTTTCTGGTAAGGCGCGACCCTGCAAGCACGCGCCACGGTCTACGCACCCAAAGAAGCATCCCCTGCGTACCGGTAGCCGATCATCTTGTAGGCGAGCTTTGCAACGAGGAAGTCGGGCGCGGCGAGGCCGGGAATGGGTGCCAGCTCCACGATGTCGGCCGCATGCACCGTCCGCTCCGCGAACACGCGCCGCAGCAGCTTCATTACAGGGTACCACTGAAGGCCGCCGGGCTCAGGCGTGCCGGTGGACGGCACGAGTGAAGGATCGAAGCAGTCGACATCGAACGTGATGTAGACATCCTCGCCCAGACGTGACATCACGTCGTCCATCCAGTCCTCGCCCGAGTGAATTTCGTCAGCCAGAAAGACGTGAATGTTGTCCGACTTGCGCACGAGACGCATCTCATCCGACGTGATTGCGCGAATACCCACGGCAACGATCTCGACACGATCCTGCGTGCGACTCATCACCGACGCGTGCGAGTACGGCGAGCCTTCATACTCCGGCCGCAGGTCGGTATGCGCATCGAACTGCAGAACCGTCAGCCGCCTGCCCTGCGCCTGCAACCGGTCCGCCCACGCGAGGATCGGCGCACTCGATATCGAATGCTCACCGCCCAGCATGATCACGAACCGGCCCGCACCGGATTCGAGCAGACGATCGTATGCCTGCCGCAGCTCACCCAGCGCCTCCTGCGGGCCCGCGCCCGTCAGCATCAGCGACGGCAGAGTGCTGATGCCGACATCCGCCGGCTCGTTGTCCAGCTCCTGGTCGTACAGCTCGATGTAGCGTGACGCATCGATGATCGCCGACGGACCGTTGCCCGTGCCGCCACCGAAGCTCGTTGTCGCCTCGTACGGCACCGGCAGAATCACGACCTTCGCCCGCTCGAAGTCGCTCGCCTCCTCATCCAGCCCCATGAAGCTATGCGGCAGCTCCCAGTCCAGCGTCCGCAGCGATTCCGGCACCCGCATGAATCCTCCCCCTCCTGTATCGGATCGC
>DATABQ010000445.1:0-2651 GCA_036259495.1 Longimicrobiales bacterium
AAGATCTCGCTGCTGCACGAGGAGCTCGGTGTCTCCGACCTCGACGCACTCGAGGAGGCGGCGCGCGCGGGCCGGATCGCCGGCGTTCGTGGATTCGGTGAACGTACGCAGCAGCGGATCCTCGAAGGCATCGCTTTCGCACGCGGCCTCGCCGGGCGCCGCCGGTACCATCAGGCGGAGGAGGCGGCACTGCGGCTGGCCGGATTTCTGGACGCGCTCGATGCCGTCACCCGCACGTACATTGCCGGCGAGCTGCGGCGCGGCCTCGAGATCGTCAATGGCATCGCACTGGTGAGCGTAACGACCGGCGACACCGCCAGCATCGCACAGCGCATCCGGACGACATCCGGGTTGACCTGGTACGAAGGTGATGATCGGGTCGTCAGCGGCCGGTTCGGTGACGGTCTCGCCGTCGAGGTGTGTCTCACCACCGACGATCGTGCGGGTGCAGCACTCCTGCACATGACCGGTTCCGCCGCGCATCTCGACGCACTGTCGCGCGTGGCGGCGGAGCGCGGCCTGACGCTGGCACCGCAGGGAATCCTGGATGGCGACTCCCGGCTTCGTGCAGACAGTGAGGATGCCCTCTATGACGCGCTCGGGCTCCAGCCGGTTCCGCCGGAGCTCAGGGAGAGCGGTGAGGAGGTGGCGCTCGCGCGCGATGACACGCTTCCTCGACTCGTCCAGCTCGATGATCTGCGCGGCTGCTTCCACTGCCACACCACGTACAGCGATGGGAAGGCGACGGTGGCCCAGATGGCGGAAGGGGCGCTCGCACTCGGCTGGCGATACCTCGGCATCGCCGACCACTCGCAGAACGCAGGCTACGCCGGCGGTCTGTCACCCGCGCAGATCACGCGGCAGCAGCGGGAGATCGATGCGTGGAACCGTCGTCGCGGGAGCGATCTCAGAGTGTTCAAGGGCGTGGAAGCGGACATACTCGCCGATGGACGCCTGGACTACTCCGACGCGGCGGGCGTACTCGAATCGTTCGACTACGTGATCGGTTCGGTTCATTCGCTGTTCCGCATGGAGCGCAGTGCGATGACTCAGCGGATGGTCCGCGCGGTATCCGATCCCCGCATGACCATGCTCGGGCACGCGCGCGGCCGGCTGCTGCTGATAAGGGACGGTTACGACGTGGACCTGGACGCTGTCATTGCAGGTGCGGCAGCGGCCGGCACGGCAATCGAGATCAACGCGGATCCGCATCGCCTCGACATGTCCTGGCAGCACTGGCCACGGGCGCGCGCACTCGGCGTGCTCACTGCGATCAATCCCGATGCGCATTCGGTGAACGGCCTGCGCGCCGTACGGTACGGCGTCAACATCGCACGCAAGGCGTCGCTCACAACGGCGGACGTCATCAACGCATGGCCGCTCGAGGATGTGGAAGAGTATCTCGTCGCACGAAAGAGGGGCAGTGCCGAAGCGAACTGAGAGAGGCGAGTCGAAACGGCCGGCGAAGCCGGCTCCGCGCAAGCGTACTTCGGCGAAGGCCGCGGCCGCCGGGGACCCCGTTCAGGCGGTTACGGCCGTACGACGGCCGCGCGGCCGCGAAAGCATGGCCGCGAAGCGTGCACGCACGGTCGAGATCACATTACGGCTGCGTGCCGCATATCCCGACGCGAAGTGCTCGCTCGACTTCCGCAACGCGTACGAGCTGCTCGTGGCGACGATCCTGTCCGCCCAGTGCACGGATGAGCGCGTCAACATGGTGACACCCGCGCTCTTCGAGCGGTACCCGAGGCCGGAGGATCTTGCCGGTGCGCGCACGGAGGATGTCGAGGAGATGATCCGGTCCACCGGCTTCTTTCGCAACAAGGCGAAGAGCCTGCTCGGAATGGCGAACGCGGTGACTGACCTGCATGGCGGCACGGTGCCCTCCGCGTTCGAAGACATGGTCGCGTTGCCGGGCGTCGGACGGAAGACGGCGAACGTGGTGCTCGGCAATGCATTCGGAACCAACGAAGGCATCGCCGTCGACACGCATGTGAAGCGCGTGAGCGGACGCCTCGGACTGACGCGCAATACCGATCCGGAGAAGATCGAGCCCGACCTGATGAAGCTCGTCCCCCGCGAGGAGTGGACCGACATTTCGCATCTGCTGATCTATCACGGCCGCGCGATCTGCAAGGCGCCGAAGCCAAAATGTGAGGAGTGCATGCTCAGCGACATCTGTCCGAGCTCGCGCGTGTGAGCGACGACACGGCGTCGCGGCGACGAATCCGCGATGTGGACTCTGCCGCACGCGCGCTCCGCATCAAGGCGCTGGTCTGGGCGTTCGTCGGATCGCTGCCCTTTCTGCTGCTGGCGTCTCGCATCGGTGCGGGCACTCGCGCACCGCTGCTCGTCACCGCGGTCCTCTCGATCACCTTCGTCTCGATCATCTATTCCGTCAGCCTCTACCTTGGCGAGTGGCTGGGCCGCGGCGCCGGATCGCTCTACTTCTCCGGCGGCGGCACCACGCCCGCGCGCCGGGAGTATTCCCTGGCCGAGTCGCTGATCGCGCGCGGCAGATTCGACGAGGCGATCGTCGAGCTGGAGAATGCCGCCGCACTTCATGCAGACGATCCCGATCCCGCGCTCCGTCTGGCGCGACTCCTGCGCGACCGCTGTCAAAGACCCGAGGACGCAGTCGCGTGGTTACG
>DATABQ010000446.1:0-4006 GCA_036259495.1 Longimicrobiales bacterium
GGCGCGCTGGCTGAGGCCGACACCTGTTCTTCCTGCGATCACTGCGGGAATCCAGCCGCCGCTCGGTGTGATCGACACCACCCAGCCGGCCGAATCCGCTGCCTGGATGGATGTCGTTCCTGCGTAGAACGCATCCTCCCAGCTGCGATCATCCTCGGCGGCGATGCGCACCTCCTTCGGCGGCGGCGGCCACTTGTCCAGGAGGTCCTTGAACGGATTCGTTTCGCCCTGGAACGGATACGGATCACCCGGCCTTATGTTAGGGTCGTTGCGGTCCGGGTTGATCAGCTTCGCACGTTCGCGCGCGTACTCCTCTGACAGCAGGCCGCGCATCGGCTCTTCCGGCGTGAACGCCGGGTCGCCGTAATAGAAGTCGCGATCGGCGTACGCGAGGTTCATGATCTGGTAGAGCGTGTGCATGTACTGCGGCGTGTTGTAGCCGAGCGACTTCAGGTCGAGTGTCTCGGCGATGTTCAGCGCCTGCAGCATCACCGGCCCCTGCTGCCACTGCTGCAGCTTATAGACGTCGATGCCCTTGTAATTGACCGACAGCGGCTCCTCGATCTTCACCTGCCAGCTGGCGAGGTCCTCCATAGTGAAGAGGCCGCCCTGCTCGCGCGTGCTGCGAACGATCTCCTCCGCGATGTCGCCGCGATAGAAGCGGTCGTACGCGGCCTGTATCGCTTCCTTGCGCGTGCGTCCCGCGCGCAGCGCGTTCTGCTCCGCTTCGACGAGCTTGCGCAGTGTCGCGGCCAGGTCCGGCTGGCGGAACATCTCGCCCGCCTCCGGCGCTTCGCGATCCTCCCCGAGGTGCGGCAGGAACACTGCCGTGGAGTAGGGCCACTGCTTGATATGCTCCTTGTTGCGCTCCATCGAGTTTGCGGTCTGCGCCTCGATTGGATAGCCGTCGGCGAGACGTATTGCGGGCGCGAGCACCTGTTCGAGCGTCATCGTGCCGTACTCGGCGAGCATCGTCATCAGCCCGCCCGGTGTGCCCGGCGTAATCGCCGCAAGCGGACCGTATTCCGGCGGGTAGTTGTAGCCCTGCGAGTGGTAGTAATCGACGGTCGCGCCCGTGGGTGCGACTCCGAGCGCGTTGATGCCGATCACCTGCTTCGTGTCGGGATTGTAGATCAGCGCCTGCGTCTCACCTCCCCACGACAGCACGTCCCACATGGTGGCCGTCGCGGCGAGCATCGCGGCAGCCGCATCCACCGCGTTGCCGCCCTGCTGGAAGATCATCGCGCCGGCGGCCGCGCCGAGCGGCTTGCCGGTGACCGCCACCCACTGCGATCCGTGCAGCGGCGGCCGCTGCGTCTGGCGCGGCGGCGGGACATCGTGTTTGGGGGTCACCTGCGCCTCGAGTTTACCGTGCGCCGCGAACATCGTGCAGATGGCGGAAATCGCCAGGACCCTGTATCGCATAAGAGAGCCTCGGATCGAAGGGGACGACGGGGGAAGGCCAGGCAGCGAGTATGCCCGGCCAGGGGCAGTGGTGTCAACCGGGAAGAGCGCCTTCGCATGCGATCATCAGCCGAAGATGCCGCCGATGATCTCGACGATCGTCTCGAACAATCCCGAAGCGACCTCCCCCGCCGCACCGGCAACCTCGCCAACGACCTCGAGACCGCCCGACCCGGCGACGGCATCGGCGGCGGCACCGGCCGCGTAGCCGGCCGCATGGATGCCGTAGTACATGACGAAGGGATCGTACAGCAGCGCGTCGAGCAGAATGACGTCGCCCGCGGCCTCCAGCGTGCGCGACCCGCGACGCTTCATGAGCTCGTTCACCTCCATCTTCCAGATGCCGGTGAGCTCGTCATGATCGAACCAGACACCTTTGCAGCGCGTGCAGTAGTCGAGCCGCATGCCGTTCTGTGCCGCGACGCGCATGGGCTGGTCGCAGACGGGGCAGTCGAGCTTCGCCTCCCAGTCGCACGCGGGACATCGCTCGTCCGTGCGCGACATGTGCGTGCGGCAGCCGTGGCACTGCATCGTGTGCACGCCTTCGCGCTGTACGATCTCACGCCACAGCGCAGTCGCATCGATGCGGCGGAGCTGCTGGACCTCGCCTTTCTCGAACCAGACACCACCGCACCGTGGGCAATGGTCGAGCGTGAGCGGCATCCGTCTGTCCGTCGTCGCGATCGTGACCTTCTCCATCTTCACGCCGAGACAGACCGGACACGGGTAGCGCGTCTCGAGTGTGGTCATTCGAGGAGTCCCCTCGAGTGCGGCTTGTCGCCGAGGTTCTGCACGTCGTGGAAGACGTACACGACGATGCCGGAATCCGTCACCTCGAAATCGGCGAGGCCACGCACGGAGAGGGCGTCGAGCGCCTGCTTCGCCTCCTCGGGCGTGATCGCGAGATCACCGACCGCTTCGACGATCGTGAGCTTGCCGCCATGCCGACCCGCGAGCCTGAGCAGCTCCGCCTCGACCGTCTGCTGCCGCAGCTCTTCGCGGCGCGCACCGACCTTGCGGCCGCGCACGCGGCCGGTCACCAGGGCGATACCGCCCGCGGCAGGCAGCACCACAGTGATGAGGAGCGCGAAAACTGCGGTCGCCCCTGCGACGTCTGCGCCGAGATAGCCGATGAACATGAAGGCGGCGAGCGCGATGAGCACCCAGCCGACGATTCGTCCCATGAGGCAGTTCCCTGTAGATGCGATGACGACCGGCGTCCGTGCGATGATATAGAGGACGCGTTCGGACGGTAATCTAACGCCGGGGCGGCGGCCGGGCAGCGGTTCTGAGGGTCCCGAGACCATGCGGAGGGTGCTCGACGGGGCTCTTGAGCGCAGAGGATCGGCAGACGACATTCCATCGGCGCAGCAGATTACCGGGGAGGTCGCGTGCAGATCGAACGAGCTTGCAGGGCCACGGCCATATTCATGGCGATCGCCGCTGGTGTTCTGGTTTTCGCGCATCCTGCACATACGCAGCAGGACACGCTCAGCGTCGCCGCGCGACTCGTCATGCGTCAGCCGACGGGCGTCGTGCTGCGGCTCTACGCGGACAACGAGCAGGTCACCGGCGTGCTCGACCGCGTGCAGGGCGGGATCCTCTATCTGGAAGCACCGCCGCGCGAGATTCCGCTCAGCTCCGTCACGGATGCGTGGCTGCAGCGTCGCTCCACGGGCAGCGGCGGCAGGCTGGGTGCGGCGATCGGGGCACCGGTCGGCGCCGCGGTGTTCGGCCTCGGCGCATGGCTCCTGTCCGGCCTCTGCGACTACGACTGCGACATCAGCGGCGGCGAGATCGCCGTGGTTTCTCTAGGCGGCGCGGCTCTCGGCGCCGCCTCCGGCTATATCATCGGCGCGGTGGTCGGCGCGTCAGTGCCTCGCTGGGAGCCGCTCACCGAAGAATCCGCGCCCGCAACCATCGTCGCGGGCGATCCCCGGCTCCATGCCGGGTTGAGCGCTCTCAGCGTCACTCCCGTCATCGCGCGCGACGCCGATGGCGTCGGGGGCGCCGGCGCCGGGTTCGCCATTTCCTACCTGAGCCAGCTCTCCACGCACGTCGCGCTCGGCGGTGAGGCCGCCAGCTACGATGTGACCACGCGCGGGCCGGGACATTTCACCCCGTGCGACGTGAATCCTGAAACGCTCTGCCTCAGCCCGGGCGTGCTGCAGTCCGGCGTATGGAGCGTAGGCGCGCTCTCGCGCATCGGGTCGGGAGCCGACCGCGCACTCGAGCCGTACCTCCTGCTCGGCCTCGGCGTAACCGATTTCGGCCACGTCAGGCTCGGCGGATACTCAGCTGGCGCCGGCACCCGCTACCGCATCGATCACCGCTTCGCCGTATCGGGCGAAGCACGATGGCATTCCAACCTCACCAACAGCGGCGACGATTCCCAGCTCGGCTTCTATACATTCGGCATTGCGCTCAGTCTCCTGCGATAGAACCCCTCGCCCGCTCAGGCTGAGGCTCAGGCTCAGGCTCCGGCTCAGGCTCCGGCTCCGGCTCCGGCTCCGGCTCCGGCTTTAGCGCGCCCGGCTTCGGC
>DATABQ010000447.1:0-6370 GCA_036259495.1 Longimicrobiales bacterium
CGTTGCGGCGGTTTGAACGGCCGCACCCGCACCCGCCGTCACCGCCGTTCGATCTTCCGCCGTTCATCTCCCGCCGTTCGATCACCCGCCGTTCGATCTCCCGCTGTTCGATCCGCCGCCCACGTCATTCCGCGCGCAGAGACACCAGCGGACTCACGCTCACCGCGCGGCGGGCCGGCACGAGCACGGCGACCCATGCCGTGGCGAGGAGAAGCAGTGCGACAGCCGCGAACGTAAGCGGATCGAGAGGGCTGATATCGTACAGCAGTGATGCGATGAGGCGGGACAGCCAGGCGGCGCCCAGGAGACCGACGACCACTCCGGCGGCCACGCTCAGCATGGTGCTGCGGCTCACGCTCCAGAGCACACTGGCTGACGCTGCGCCGAGTGCCATGCGGATCCCGATCTCGCGCGTGCGCTCGGCCACAGCAAAGGACACGACGCCGTAGATGCCGACACCGGAGAGCAGCAGCGCAGTGGCGGCGAAGGCGCCGAGGACGTAAAGCATGAAGCGGCGGTCAGCGATAGAGGCGCCGATGTCTGCCTCGAGCGTGCTCACCTCCATTGCGACATCGGTATCGATCGCATGGATCGCGTCACGGACCGGCCGCGAGAGTGGTTCGGGATTTCCCGCGGCGCGCACGACGAGCGTCGCATTCAGCAGGCGGCCGGTGCGCTGAGGGTAGGCGAGGTAATAGCCCGGCGCGGACGGAAGGTGGAGGCCCCGTGTGCGCACGTCGCCGACCACACCGACGATCCTGGCGAAATCCAGGCCGCGCGCGTCCATCCCGCCCGTGCGCATGCGCTTTCCGATCGGATCCGTGTCCGTGAAAAACTCGCGCGCGAGACGGTCATTGATGATGATGACGTCCTCCGCACCGGCACGGTCTGCCGCCGTGAACCCGCGGCCGCGCAGAATCGGTGTGCCCATGGTCTCGAAGAAGTCGTCGCTTACTACGCGGTACGAGGCATCGCCATCGCCGATCTCGCCGCCCTCGATGTCGAACATTCCGTTCGGGTCGAAGTCGACGAGCGGCACTGTCATCGTAATTGCGGCCTCCTGCACGCCGGGCAGTGCGCGTACGGACGCGAGCAGGCGATCGTAGAACTCCGTGCGCTCGGCACCGTCGTCATACCGCGACGCCGGCAGTGACACCTGGACAGTGAGCTGCCGCTCGATCTCGAATCCGGGATCGACGCGTGTGAGCTCGTAGAAGCTGCGGATCAGCAGACCGGAGCCGACGAGGAGCAGCAGCGCGAGAGCCACCTCCGCGCCCACTAGCAGCGACCACACGCGCCGCTGCCGGACGGTTTCCGTGCCTCGACCGCCCTCGCGCACTGCATCGTATACTGCACTCGTGGCGCGGAGTGCGGGCGCAGTGCCGAACGTGAGTGCGGTCGCGACCGCGAGCAGACGGCCGCTGCGCCCTGCCACCAGCGCTGCCATCGCCGCTCGGCTGATGAGCTGTCGCCGTTCCGCCTGCGCGATGGCCTGCTCAAGTTCTCGCGGCTGCACCACCGCGGCCAGGTCCAACAGCGTTCGACTCACCGTCGTGACCGGGATGGCATCAATTCTGGTAACCTCGGACGGTGCGAGCTGTGACACGCGGTGCGCGCGGATGCCCCTGCGGCGGCCACGATCCCGACCGGCTACGGTAATGTCGATCGGCGCCGATTCGCCGCCTGCCGGAAGCAGCCCCCACATCGCCGCGGCGCTACGGTGGCTCACGGCCGCCTCCAGGCCGCAGGCCAGCACCGCCGCCATCGCCCGCTGCGCGTGGGGCGATGAGCGGCAGTCATTTCAAATCGCACTCCGTGGATTTGTTGGCCGCGGATCGTTCGCGGCGGGCGTACCTCGGCGACAGTTGCCAGGCCGCCGCATCGGCGACGGCGGCGATTCGTGCCAGGATCGGCGAAACGAGCGCACCGCGGGGACGTCGACCCGTTCAGGTCGGAAAAGCGCGGAATCGCGGCCTTGATCGTGTCGTTCAGCGCCGGAAGCTGGTGGTACGGCGGATAGTCGGGAAGCAGGCGTCGGGAATTGTGCGGATGCTGAGCGGTCATGCAGAGGGGAAAACACCGATCGATCGGCCGGCATTCCCCTCGCACGTCAGATTGTGAACATCACCGCCCGGCAGCGCACTGCCATAGGGTGGGTCCCGCGCCAGCTGTCATCGCCTGAGCGCGGTCCCGCACCGTGTCGAGCAGACGGTCAGCGGAGCGAAGCCAGCTCTGCGCGCAGCTGATCCACCTGCGCTCGCAGCTCCTCGTAGCGCTCGTACGCATCCCGATGTGGCCGATTATCGCCGCGACTCACGATGCCGTTGAGATAGCTGATCTGCGATGCAAGCATCGGCTGCGGATACGCCTGATCCCCGCGTGTGATGACGCGCTCCTCGATCGCAGCGATACGCGCGAGCGCGGCGGCGTTGCCGGCGAATCGCGAACGCGCCTCCTCCAGCTGGTCTTCGAGCTCCTGAACGTCGCGGGCCAGCTCGGCTACCTGTGATGCCAGCTCGTACTGCGCGTGGAGGTCCTCGGCGGTGATGCCGTCGGCCACGAGGCGCGGATCGAGATCGACGATGACAGGGGCCGTGAGCGGCTGCATCCCCGGCACCGTCAGTCGTGCGGTGTAGCGCCCGGGCGGCACCATTGGACCGCCGCGGCCGGAGCCGCTCGCGCGCAGGTCCCACTCGAAGCGGTGCAGGCCCGCGTCAGTGGCGAGGCCGCGGGAGTTCGCGCTGGTTCCGCCGAAGCGGCCGGACTGCGCGCCCGGCATTGCGGGACGTCGTGCGTCGTTCGAGCGAGCGGTGGACGTGTCATTTTCGAAGCTGCGGATGACGTTGCCGGATCCGTCCACGATCTCGAGCGTCATTACACCCTGCATCGGCTCACCGAGGTGGTAGTCGATATGTGCGGGCTCGCGATTTCCCCGGAGTGCGCGACGCGGTGTGAACAGGTGCGCGCGCGCGGCGGCGACTTCGTCCGTCAGCTGATGCAGCGGCGTCAGGTTGTCGACGATCCAGAAGCCGCGGCCCTGTGTGGCGAGGATGAGATCATCGCGGAAGACTTTCATGTCGCTCACGACGGTTGCCGGCAGGTTCTGCTGGAACTGCTGCCACGTGCCGCCGTTGTCGAACGAGATGAATGCGCCGAACTCGGTTCCCGCGTAGAGGAGTCCCTCGCGATCCGGATCCTCGCGCACCACGCGCGTCGGATGGTCCTGCGGGAAGCCGCTCGCGGGACCCGTCAGCTTCATCCATGTGCGGCCGAAGTCATCGGTGCGATATATGTGCGGCGACCAGTCATCGAACATGTAGCGGAGCACTGCGATGTACGCGCTGCCTGCGCGATGCGGCGATGCCTCCACTGTCTGCACGCGGCCACCGCCCGGCAGGCTCGGCGGTGTGACATCCGTCCACGTGGCGCCGTTGTCACGCGTGACGTGGATGGGACCGTCGTTGGAGCCCGTCCAGATGACGCCGCGCTCGACCGGCGATTCCGCCACAGTGTACAGCGTGCTGTAGAACTCCTCGCCAGTCACATCGCGCGTGATCGGCGTGCCGGAGATGACGTGACCACGCGGATCGTTGGCAGTCAGGTCCGGTGAGATCGTCTCCCACGTGCGGCCGCCGTCCGTCGTACGGTGCAGGTACTGCGACGCGTGATACACGACGTTCGGGTCGTGCGGCGAGATAACGATCGGCGACACGCGCTGAAAGCGATACTTCAGATCCCGCGGGTTGTGGCCGTACATGTTCGCAGCACCGACCGAGTACTCCGTCGCCTGACCCGTGATCTCGCTGTAGCGGTAGAATCGTCCCTTGCAGTTGCTGAAGAAGATCTGGCCGTTGCTGCCGGGCTGCGGCACTGCCGGTCCTGTCTCGCAGCCGCCGATGTCCGTGCGCCACGCGGTGGGATCGTCCGGTCGGGCAGCCTGGCCCGTGCTCGGCACGCCGATCGTCGTGTTGTCCTGCTGGCCCGCGTAGATCCAGTACGGCCAGCGATCGTCGAGGTCGACCTGGTACAGCTCCGCCGTGGGCTGGTTGTTCTGCGAGCTCCACGTGCGGCCGCCGTCGTACGTGACGTTCACACCGCCATCGTTCGACTGGATGAAGACGTCGGGGTTCGTGGGATTGATCCACATGCCGTGGTTATCCGCGTGCGGCGTCGACAGTCGCCTGAACGTCTCACCGCCATCGGTCGACTTCATCAGGCTGAGATTGTTCACATACACGACATCGGGATTCGTCGGGTCGACATCCACGTAAGTGTAGTAGAACGGTCGATTCAGCAGATTGGAATCGTTGCTGACCCTCGTCCATGTGGAGCCGGAGTCGTCGCTGCGAAACAGGCCGCCGTGCACGCCGCCCGCGACGCCGAGCGTGCCGTCGCCCGCCTCGATCAGCGCGAACACGCGGTTGGGATTGCTCTTCGCGATGCTGACGCTCGTCTTGCCGACGTATTCGTCCGGCAGCCCGTTCGTCAGCTTCGTCCAGGTGTCACCGCCATCGAGCGTCTTGTAGATGCCGCCCTCGCGCGCGCCGCTGATGATCGTCCACGGCTTCCGCTCCGCGCGCCACATGCCTGCGTAGAGCTCGTCCGGGTTCGCGGGGTTGATGTCGATGTCGACCGCGCCCGTGCTGTCGGACAGGAACAGCACCTCCTCCCACGTCCGGCCGCCATCGCGTGTGCGGAACACGCCGCGCTCGGGATTACGACCGAACGGGTTGCCGACGGCAGCGACGAACGCGACATCCGGATTGCCGGGATGCACGACCATGTCGCCGACGACGCCCACGTTCTCGAGCCCCGCAAAGCGCCACGTCTCACCGCCATCGTCCGAGCGATACACGCCCTTCCCGATGGACACGTTGCTTCGAAGCGCAGCGGACCCGGTAGCGACATAGATGATGTCCGCGTCGGACGGTGCGACCTCGATGGCGCCGATCGAGCCTACGGGGATCTGCCCGTCCGTGAGGTTCTCCCAGCTGCGACCTCCGTCCGTCGTCCGGAACACGCCGCCGCCCGTGCCGCCGAAGTAGAACGTGTTCGGCTGTGCAGCGTGCCCGGCCACGGCCGTGACGCGCCCTCCGCGCGTCGGGCCGACATAGCGGTACTCCAGCCTATCGAGGAACGCGGGGTCGACCGCCGTCACAGCCGCTGCTGCGGTCGCAGCCGGTCCGCGCGAACCGAGTGGTGCGACCTGCGCCTGGGCCATCGAGGGGAGCGCCACCGCGACGAGCGCAACGGCGAAGAACGCGGGCTGGATCAGCTTCGGCAGCATCGCAGGATCTCTCGTGTGCGGGTCAGAGCGGAACGGCGCGTGCATTCGTGTCGAATCGTGACTGGCGAAACTAAGGCTTCCGGGCGGGTTCAACCAGCGTGGAGTGCGGCGCCCGCGCGCACGAAGGGTCGTCGTGCCCCGCGCCCGGGCAGAGCGCGCCTCATCTGGCGCACACATACCACTCCAGCCATTCTGCAACATGCCTGGTGACATCGAAGAGCACGGCGACTGGGTGAAACTGGTGCAGGGCGCCCCCGCCACCGCGTCCGGCGATTATACCCTGAAGGGCGCCTACCGCCTGCTCTTCTCTCTCCTGGTCGTAGCACTGGCCGCCGACCTCATCTGGCCTCAGAACTCGTTCGTGGATCGATTCGCGCCCAATGCCGCGACCGAGATATTCGGCATCATCATCACGCTGGCGTTCGTCCATCGACTGCTGTACCGGCAGGAGCGTGCTCGGCGGATGCGGGCTTCCATCGGCGCCTACCGTCGCGCCAACTGGGCACTCGCCCGTCTCATCCACGTGTGGGCGGATGTCGTGAAAGGGTGCCACCGCGGGAGTGAGCTCCCGCGTACGCTGCCCCGCCTGTTCGCGGCCCATGTCATCGACGACGTCGCACTGCTCGACGTGCAGAAGCGTGTCTCACCGGGCGAACCGGACACCTGGGGCCAGAAGCTCGGGCACGATCTCGAATCCACCATCACCGAGCTCAACCGCATCGTCCTCGCCTACGGCGGCGTCCTCGATCCTGCCTACGCCGAAGCGATCGACGAGCTGATCGACCATCCGTTCGTCAAGGTCGTTCACGACCTGACCCGCAACGGCACCGATCCGAAGCGATGGCGACTCGGGATTCGCGGCCAGCGCGGCCACGCCCAGGACTTTTTCCAGCACATGCTGAGCACCGTCGCACTCCACAACACGCTCGCTGCGGAAGCTGCCACCGTGCGCAGCCGCGGCCGCGCACCGCGATCGGGGACTCTCGGCATGGAGCTCGAGCGCGACCACGACCTCCGCATCCCCACCGAGCTCGGTGCAAGCTGGCGCAGCTCAGATCCGGCGGCCGGCGCGCTCTGCGTTTA
>DATABQ010000448.1:0-2913 GCA_036259495.1 Longimicrobiales bacterium
ACGGCCGGCTAGTGCATGACCGGCCGCGCCGGGTGAGACATGGACATGCGTAGATGAGCCGTTCTGCAGAACGGGTTCCGCGTCCGCTGTCAGTTGCGCGTGCCGAGGCCGCGCAGCCGCACCACCGTCGGCACGTCCAGCGAGTCCCGGCCGACACCCCAGACGGTTTCGTCCCTGATGATTCCCTCGGCGAGCGAGATGCTCGCGGGCCAGGCCACGGTGCGTTCTAGAATGCCGCTGACGTCATAGACGTGCGCCATCCGGTCGCCGCCATCGGGGACCTGCAGCTCGACCCAGAGCCGCCCGTGATCGTCGAAGAAGAGGTCACGCAGTGGAGTCTTGCGATCGGGCACGTCCAGCCCGAGCTGAGGGACGGTCATGTCGAAACGATCGGCAAGGACGCGGAGTCTTTCTTCGGCGGCGGAGTCTTCCCGCGCGCTGAGGGCGGGACCCTGGGCTACGGCTCCTGTGATCGTCCGGATCAGCGACCCGTCGGGAGCGCGCCAGTCGATCACGTGGCGGCTGCTGAGCGCATGGGCGAACTCGCCGTTGGGTGAGTAAGCGACCAGCTCGCTCGGGCCATGCGGCTGATATCCGAAGAGGGTAGCGACGCCGCCCGGGATCTCGCGCTTGATCGTTTTCACGGCCGTACTGTCGTCCGGCACCTTGTGCACGGCTTCTTCACGTACGACCGAGCCCGCGGAGTCCAGGTGCATACGATACGTCCGCCTCACGCCTGCCTGGGGGTCGGTGCGGCTGCCGATGTCAATGACGCTGCCGGCGGCATCGAATGTAGTCGCTACCCACCGGTTGACGTCCCCGTGCGCCATGCGAACCTGTCCGGAATATCCTGCACTGTCGGAATGAATCTCGAAGATGCTGTAGCGTGCATTCCCTCCATCGCGTATCCACAGGCGCTGCCTGCTGTCGACCGCCGGGCAGCAGGGACCGCTGAACTCTCCCGGACCCGCACCTTCGCGGCCAAAGGCGAACAGGTGTTTGCCCTCGCGGCTGAACACGCGCACCAGGTTATTGATGCCGTCGACGAGCGCGACCCTTCCATCCGCAAGCAGCGCCAGCCCCGCAACGCGGCCGAACTCGTACTCGGGCGACTTCTCGTCCGCTCCGCCGATCACCTGGTCCACCGTCAGGACATCGTGGGGGACCTCGGGTGTCGCAGCGCCGGGGTCAGCTCCGCTGTCGGCATCACATCCACTGACCGTGATCACGAACAGCAGGATGGTGGTATTTCGCAGATAATTCATGTGCACGGATCCTCTCGATCGTGGACCTGTCCCCGACGTGCGTCGTACACTACGTTGCAAGAGACCGCCAGGGGTACCCCGCGTGGGGTTGAGAAAGTCCCTTGGAACCTGATCCGGTTCGGACCGGCGTAGGGAGTGCGGCGAGACAGTGGCCACGGCACCATGCAAAGGTGTCGTCACGCGCGTCGCCCTCCGGGGTCACGCGCCTTTTTTGTGCGCGCCGGATGTCGGAATATTGCTCACCTGCACGGGAAAGGCAGCCATGCCACGCGACGAGATCACCAGAACGGCACTGCGCGAGGATACTCCTGCGCCGAGCACAATCCAGCAGGCGTTCCCCTCCTCCCGAAAAATATACATCGACGGCAGCAGTGGCGTGCGGGTGCCGATGCGTGAAATCTCGCTCTCGGGCGGTGAGCCCCCTCTCCGTGTGTACGACACGAGCGGACCTGAGGGCTTCAATGCGACGCATGGTCTGCCGAAGCTGCGACGCGGCTGGGTAACGGCGCGCGGCGATGTCGAGCTGGTTCGCCCGGCAGCTGACTCGGCGCGCGACGAACGCTCCGGCAGCGCTGACGCAACCGGTTTGCTGCACGCGATTGTCACCGATGATCCACTCGCGAACGATGTCTATCGTGCGAAGCCCGGCGCGCGCGTTTCGCAGATGCACTATGCGCGACGCGGTGAGGTCACGCCCGAGATGGAGTTCATCGCGCTGCGAGAAGGATACGACGTCGAGCTCGTGCGCTCGGAGGTGGCACGGGGTCGCGCAATCATTCCCGCGAACATCAATCATCTCGAGCTCGAGCCGATGATCATCGGTCGTGCATTCAAGGTGAAGATCAACGCAAACATCGGCAACAGCGTGGTGAGGTCGTCTATCGACGATGAGGTGGAGAAGCTCCGCTGGGCGACGCTGTGGGGCGCCGACACCGTCATGGACCTTTCGACGGGCCGCGACATCCACGAGACGCGGCAGTGGATCATCCGGAACTCTCCCGTGCCGATCGGCACAGTCCCGATATACCAGGCGCTCGAGAAGGTCGGGGGTATCGCCGAGGACCTCACGTGGGAGATCTACCGCGATACGCTGGTCGAGCAGGCGGAGCAGGGCGTGGACTACTTCACCGTGCACGCGGGCGTGCTGCTCCGATACATCCCGCTCACTGCCGTCCGGGTGACCGGCATCGTCTCCCGCGGCGGGTCGATCATGGCCAAGTGGTGCCTCGCCCATCACCGGGAGAGCTTCCTCTATACACATTTCCGCGACATCTGCGAGATCATGGCCGCGTATGACGTCTCGTTCTCCCTCGGCGACGGACTGCGCCCCGGATCCATCGCGGACGCGAACGATGAAGCACAGTTCGCGGAGCTGAAGACGCAGGGCGAGCTGACACGCATCGCGTGGGAGTACGATGTGCAGGTGATGAACGAAGGCCCCGGTCACGTTCCGATGCACATGATACGCGAAAACATGGAGAAGCAGCTCGAGTGGTGCGACGAGGCGCCGTTCTACACCCTCGGCCCGCTCACCACCGACATCGCGCCCGGATACGACCACATCACGAGCGCCATCGGCGCCGCCATGATCGGCTGGTTTGGCACCGCCATGCTTTGCTACGACACGCAGAAGGAGCATCTGGGGCTG
>DATABQ010000449.1:0-2822 GCA_036259495.1 Longimicrobiales bacterium
CGCTCCACCACGCCGACCAGCTCGGACATCTCGAACGGCTTCAGCAGATAGCTCACAGGCCCGCGCGAGAGAGCCTCGCGTGCGAGGCGCGGATCCGGATCTCCGGTGATCACGATGATCGGCTGCTCCGGACGCCGCGCCTGGATCAGGCTAGCGAGCTCCAGGCCCGACATGCCGGGCAGATGCACATCCAGAATCACGACGTCGAACGATGTGTACCGGTCCGCCGCCTCGCGAAGCACCCGCTCGCCCGACTCCAGTGCCACCACGTCCAGCCCGGTACGTTCCAGCTGGCGCGTGATGAGCGCACGTGTGGCAGCGTCGTCCTCAACGAGCAACGCACTCATTCCGCTCGACATCGGCTCTATACCTTCACTTCGATTCTGGATTCGGCGGCGATACCACCTGCCGCCACGCGTGTCCGGGCGACTTTCGCGCCCGGCGTAATATCGTACATATCTCCATATATTGCAACGCATTGGACGCTCGGGCGCGCACCGCGGCCGCTTCCACGCGCCCGCTCTCAGCGCCTGCTCTCAGCGCCTGCTCTCAGCGCCTGCTCTCAGCCGACGCCGTAGAGTGCCGCTCTCTCGGCAAAGCGTCGCGTGAGTACACTCCGCAGGGCTGCGTGTTCGGGGCGGGTCAGCGAGGGATCGGCTGCGATGATCGCATCCGCTGCATCGCGCGCGCGGAACATGAGGTCATCGTCCCGGAGCGGATCGAAGAAGCGGAACTCGGGCAGGCCGTGCTGCCGCGCGCCGAAGAAGTCGCCCATCCCGCGCAGCGAGAGGTCGGCGCGGGCAATCTCGAAGCCGTCATTCGTGTGTGCGAGCACCTGAAGCCGCTCGGCGCCTTCACTCGAGATCAGGATGCAGTAGCTCTGCTCGGCGCCGCGGCCGACGCGGCCGCGCAGCTGGTGGAGCTGTGAGAGCCCGAAGCGCTCGGCGTGCTCGACCACCATGACCGTGGCGTTTGCGACGTCGATGCCGACCTCGATCACGGTCGTTGCGACGAGCACGTCGATGTCGCCGTTCGCGAACGACTGCATCACCGCGTCCTTCTGCTCGCCCTGCATCTGCCCGTGCAGCAGGCCGAGCCGGAGCTGCGGGAACACCTCTGATGCGAGCCGCTCGTATTCGGCCGAGGCCGCGCGCAGCTCCAGCTTCTCCGACTCTTCGACGAGCGGGTATACGATGTACGCCTGCCTGCCCTTCCCGACCTCATCACGCACGAAATCGTATACGCGCTCACGCGCGCTCTCGGCGCGCACGGCCGTGCGGATCTTCTGGCGGCCGGGCGGCAGCTCGTCCAGGATCGAGAGATCGAGATCGCCATAGAGCGTCAGGGCGAGGGATCGCGGGATGGGTGTCGCGGACATGACCAGGACGTCCACGTCCTGTCCATGCTGCGCCAGAGCGAGTCGCTGCTTCACACCGAAACGATGCTGCTCGTCCGTCACGGCCAGACCGAGATTCCGGAACTGCACGGCCTCCTGTATCAGCGCGTGCGTGCCCACGACCATGCGCGCCTCGCCGGATGCGATGGCAGCATGTGCGGCACGCTTTTCCGCCGCAGGCAGCCGGCCGGTCAGCAGCGTGACGGCAATACCGAGTGGCTCGAGCATACCGCCGAGCGTGCGAGCGTGCTGCTCGGCCAGGATCTCCGTAGGAGCCATGAGCGCCGCCTGATAGCCGCTCTCGAGCGCGAGCAGCATGGCGAACAGCGCGACCACCGTCTTCCCGGAGCCGACATCGCCCTGGAGCATGCGGTTCATGCGGTGCGGCGATGACATGTCCGCGAAGACTTCCGCCACTGCGCGGGTCTGGGCCGCCGTCAGCTCGAACGGAAGCGCGCGATACAGCGGCGCAATGAGCTCGTCCGTCCGCAGGAACGCCGTCCCCTCCCGCTCCGCTGCATTGTGGCGGCGTGCGCTCGCGTGCAGCAGCTGGAGCAGCAGCAGCTCGTCGAATGCGAGACGGCGGCGGCCGCGCTCTGCGTCGCGCAGCGTCTCCGGACGGTGCAGCGCCGCGACCGCCTGCATCAGCGTCGGCAGCGATGCCGCCTCCGTCAGCGGGCGCGGCACCGCATCCTCGGTCGCGAGGAGCGGCAGCAGCCTGTCGAGATTCTGCTCGATGATGGAGCGGAGCACCTTCTGCGACAGACCCTCCGTGGCCGCATAGATCGGCAGGACCTTCCCCGCTGCCTCGACGCCTTCTTCGGCGTTGCCGAGCACCACATACTCCCGCGGCTGGATCTGCTTGCCGTGGAAGAAGCGGACGGTGCCGGTGACGAGGACGATGTCGCCGCGGCGGAACATGCGATCGAGAAAGGGCTGGCCGGGGAAGGAGCACTCGATGGAGCCGCTCTGGTCGCGCAGCACGAGCTGGAACACGCGCAGGCCGGAGCGGGTCGGCAGCACGCCCTTCGCCGCCACCTCGCCGATCACCGTAACGTCATCGCCGATGCTGACCTTGTCGATGCGCGTAACGGTGCTCGCGTCCTCGTAGCGGCGCGGCACGTGGAAGAGGAGGTCGCGTGCGGTGTGAACGCCGAGGCGTGCGAGCGCTTCGGCGCGGCGCGGGCCCACCGACTTGAGGAACTGCGCGGACTGGTCGAGCGGCGTGAACGCCATTCAGGTTTCGAGAACGTCCTTCGCGAACTGCTGCGGATCGAACGTCGTGAGCTCGTCGATCCCCTCACCCGTGCCGACCAGCTTGACCGGCAGATCGAACTCCTGTTTCAGAGCGACGACGATTCCGCCGCGTGCCGTGCTGTCGAGTTTCGCGAGCACGAGTCCGGTGAGCGGCAGCGCGCGGCCGAAC
>DATABQ010000450.1:0-5893 GCA_036259495.1 Longimicrobiales bacterium
GTGCACGCTTGATACAAAAAAGGACCAGGGACAAGCGTGCACGTACGGCGGAGCGTTTATCCGCCATCGTGTGATGATGAACTGGTAGGGACTTGCCCGAACCTCTACGTCATCCAGACCGCGAGGAGCGGGTATGCGTACATCAGGAACAGTGAAGTGGTTCAGCGACGAGAAGGGCTTCGGCTTCATCACGCCGGAGGGCGGAGCGAAGGATTGCTTCGTGCACCACACCGCCATTCAGGCGGATGGCTTCAAGTCGCTGGCCGAAGGCGATCGCGTCGAGTTCGACATGATCGAGGAGCCGAAGGGCCCCAAGGCACAGAACGTAAGTCGCGTGTCTTAAGCAGTCGGGCTCCGGCCTGATCTGTCAGCGACGGCCCGGCCTCCATGGTCGGGCCGTTGCTGCATGGTGGGCGGTCACTGACGCGGAGTTGATGGGCCGCGGTGTCCGGTCGCTCGCACTTCGTCCCGGCGACGGCATCCGGCACGCTGATCCTCGTGGGACTTTTCCATCCGTGCCTCCAGATCCGTCCCACCCCGATTGACTCGCTCCGGAGCGCAGCGAATCCTGACAGGATGACTACCACATCCGACTCCAGCGCCCGCGAGCCTCTTCTTCAGGGCACGCTCGACCTCATTCGCGATGTGAAGCACGCCTGGCGGGCGCTGCTTCGGTCTCCCGGCTTCCTCACTGCGGCGGTGATCACGCTCGCGCTCGCGATGGGTGCGACGACCGGCATGTTCAACGTGGTGAATACCGTCCTGCTCGAGCCGCTGCCTTTCCCGGCTCCGGATCGGCTGGTGGTCGTCAACGGTACTGCGCCGGGGTCGGATCTGCCGGAGCGCTTCGGCCTCGGCAACGACTTCTATCTCCATTACAGGGAGCGGTCGGCTCTCCTCGACGGCATTTTCCTCTGGAGCGATGGCACGTCGACGCTGCGCGTCGGCGACCGTGTGGAGCGCATCCGGATGGCGTGGCCATCGAACGACATGTACGCCACGCTCGGCATGCGCCCGGCGCTCGGCCGGGTTCCGGTTCCGGAGGACGAGAGCGCGGTAGCGGTCATCAGCGATCAGCTGTGGACCACCTGGTTCGGACGCGACCCGTCGGTGATCGGCAGGTCGTATTTCATTTCGGACGGCATGAAGGAGATCATCGGCGTGATGCCGCCGGAATTCGGCTTCCCGGACGACAACACGATGCTGTGGATCGCGAACGACATCCGTGTCGATCAGGTGAACCCTGGCGAGCTCGGAGTGAACGTGATCGCACGCATGAAGCCCGGTGTGACGCAGGAGCAGCTTGCGCGGGAGCTGACCGCGCTTTCGAAGGAGCTGCCGGACCGCTTCGGCGGGTCGCCGGGTTACGCGCGCATGATCGAGCAGCACAGCGCGCTCGTCGATCCGCTGCTGGAGGAAATGGTCGGATCCGCGGCGAGGACGTCGCTTCTGGTGTTGCTCGGGGCCGTGGGCGTCGTGCTGCTCATCGCGTGCGCCAACGTCGCGAACCTGTTCCTGGTGCGTGCGGAGTCACGGCGGCGTGACATGACGGTGCGCCGTGCGATCGGTGCGACGCGCACGCAGCTCATTCGCTTCCAGATGGCGGAGGCGTTCGCCGTAGCGCTCGCTGCCGGCGTGCTCGCGGTCATGCTCAGCGCGATCACGCTGCCGATGTTCGTGCGCGCCGCGCCTGAGGGCATCCCACGCCTCGCCCAGGTCGGACTCGATGTGCGCACCATCGCCGGCGCGTTCGTGCTCGTGCTCGTCGCTACGCTCGTGTGCGGTCTGGTGCCGGCAATCCGCGCGTCGGCGCCCGACCTGATCGGCCTGCGCGAGGGCGGTCGCGGCTCGACGGGACGGCGGCAGTGGGGAAGGGACATGCTCGTCGTCGGGCAGACCGCGCTCGCTCTCGTGCTGCTGATCGGGTCCGCGCTCCTGGTGAACAGCTTCCAGCGTCTGCGCAACGTCGACCCCGGCTACGACATCGCGGACATCTACACGTTCCAGTTCGCGCCACAGCAGCCCGAGCTGAACGATGGCCCCTCGTTCGGTCAGCTGCATCTCACAATGATGGATCGGCTGCGCGCCCTGCCGGGAGTCACGGATGTCGGCGTCGTGAACAACATTCCGCTCGATGAGGGCACCAGCAGTGTCAGCGTGGTCACGGAAGGAAGCGACGACGGCGGCTCCCTCGTCAGCCTGACCTTCGCGGGCGGCGACTACTTCCGGGCGATGGGCATCGCACTGCTGCAGGGGCGGACGTTCACGAACCACGAAGCGGTGACGCCGAACACCAGCGTCATCGCGAGCCGGTCCGCAGTCGAGCGGCTGTGGCCGGGCCAGAACCCGCTCGGACGCAGCATACACCCGCGCTTCGGCGGCCTGGACACTCTGGCGTTCACGGTAGTCGGCGTCGTGGAAGACGTGAAGCAGAACGAATGGCGCGAGGAGGGACAGGCGCTGCTCTACCTCCCGCTCACCGGTCCGACCGCGGACGCGTGGGCCATGGGATCGCCTGCATACGTCGTGAAGTCGCCGCGAGCGGAGTCCCTGACGACCGAGGTGCGGGCGCTCGTCCGCGAGCTCGCGCCGGAGGCGCCCGTATATCGCGAATACACGATGCAGTTCCTCGCCCGGCGCTCGATGATCCAGCTGTCGTTCACCATGCTCACGCTCGGCGTGGTGTCGGCGCTGGCGCTCGTGCTAGGCGCCGTGGGGCTGTACGGCGTCCTGTCGTATGTGGTGGCGCAGCGTACGCGCGAGATCGGCGTGCGGATGGCTCTCGGCGCCACTGCGGCAGCCGTGCGGCGCCAGGTGGTGTCACAGGGCACGACGGTGGTGCTGATCGGCGTCGTCATCGGAGTCGCCGCCGCACTCCTCACCACGCGCTTCCTCAGCGCGTTGCTCTACGATGTCGAGGCTGTCGATCCGATCGTGTTCGCCGCGATGTCGCTGATCATGATCTCCATGGGCGTGCTGGCGAGCTACATGCCGGCGCGGCGCGCGAGCAGTGTGGATCCGATCGAGGCGCTGCGAAGCGATTGAACCATGGATGGAGGATTCGTCGCGTTGCGCGGAAGCTTCAGTAGTGATAGCGCGCCTGGAGTACGCCGATGTAACCATCAGCTACGCGGTAGACGAGCCGGTCTTCCTGAGTGATACGCCGGCTCCACACGTCCGGGCCCAGGTTCTTCAGCGGGTCGGGCTTGCCGATACCCGTAAACGGATCGCGACGCGCTGCCTCGACGAGATCGAGTGCTTTGCTCGCGAGTTTACGGTCGTGTTGCACCCAGTGGCGCAGGTCCTCGAGCGCTTCGGGCTGCATGTGAATGATCCGCTTCGGCGACTCGCGCCGACGAGCCATCCGTCATTCCCCTGCTTCGAGCGCTTCGGCAAGCGCCTCTATCGACTGAAAATCGATCGAGCCCGTACCCGCACGCGACCGTGCGAGCGCACCCAGCAGCCGTACTGCGTTACGCGGTGAGCGCAGCAGGTGCGCTGTCTCCTTGAGACTCCTGAGCTCGTGCGCCGGCAGTAACGCCAGATCTTCATGACCGCGGCGTGTGAGAATGATCTCCTCGCGGCTGTCCTCCACCTCGTCCCACAGGCTGGCGAGGTTCTCACGAGCGTAGCTGTAGGAGGTCTCTGTCATGGAATCGCCGGCTGCCAGGGGCTTGTACAGGTGTTCTGTCCAATGATCGCACCCACCCAGGTCCTGTCAAGACTTCCCGGCGAACAGATTCGTCGGATCGTACTCGCGCCTGATACGCGCCAGGCGAGCTCCCGTTTCGCCCGGATACGCTTCGTCGACACGCGCAGCGCCCTCCTCGCCCAGAAACCCGACGTAGGCTCCCGGTGCGTCATCGCCCAGCCCGGCGGCGCCGGCCGCGGCCCATGCGGCGTACTCGGCATGCTGCTCCGGCCGTTCGTACATGGCGCCCACGCTCGCAATGATGCGACGGTCGCGGTGCGCGAATGCCGTCGCATCCGATGACACGCGTGCGACTGCGCCGCCGAGCGGGCGGAACTGTGCCATCCGCATCGGCGCACTACCTGTCTTCAGATGCTCGAACAGTGCCGCGGCGGCATCGACGTCGAGCGATTCGATGAAGCGCGGGTGCAGCGCGACCGCGGCGGGGTGCGGCGCGTCGGCGTGGCCGTCGTAGATGGCGGGATACCGCATCGGTTTTACTTCGTCGAGCAGCGGTGTCGCGAGTGAGCGGAACTCGGCGACGACGCGCTGCCCTTCGGCGACATCGCCCGCGTATACGAGCGTCACCATCATGATCATGCTGCCATGTGCCTCGGCGGGAATGAACGGCATCGGCGGCGCCGGCATCACCGCGACGATCAGCGACAGAGCGTCCGGCGCTGCATACGCCTGTTCCAGCAGCGCGACCAGCGACGTGGGCGTCGCAGGCAGTATCAGCATTCCGCCGAGCACGTGGTCGACCGGTTCCAGGCGGAACTCGAGCTGGGTGACGACGCCGAAGCCGCCGCCGCCGCCGCGGATCGCCCAGTACAGGTCCGCGTGCGAGTGCGCGTCCGCCCGCACGATCCGGCCGTCCGCAGTCACGACTTCAGCGCCGAGCAGGTGATCGATCGTCATGCCGTGCCTGCGATGCAGAAACCCTATTCCGCCCGCGAGCGTGATGCCGCTGATGCCGACGGACGGCGCATCCCCGAAGCCGGTTGCGAGACCGTGCGCGCCCGCCGCCGCCGTGTACTCGCCCGTCGACAGTCCCGCACCCGCACGCGCCACGCGACGCTTCACATCGATGTCCAGACTTCTCAGCGAACGCATGTCGAGCACGATGCCGCCATCGCGCACGCCGTGGCCGGCAAAGCTGTGTCCGCCGTTCCGCACCGCGAGTCCGCTCCCGCTCTCCCGCGCGATCGTGACGACGCTGGCGACATCCGCCGCGCTGTCCGGTCGCACGATCACGTCCGGCCGTCGATCGACTGACGTGAAGTAAACCGTGCGCCCGGCGTCGTATCCGTCGTCGCCAGGCGTCAGCACTTCACCCGAGACTGCGTTGCGCAGGTCTGTCGCTAGCCTGTCGTCGACAGACGTTCCACCCATCTGCATCACTTTCCTCCACCGTTCCGTTCGGTTGCGGTCTCCTCGCGGCGATCCCGTACCATGACGACGATCCACATCCCCATTCGACAACGCCAGACTCTCCGCGGCGCGGATTCTCCTGCCCGGCGCAATGCGTGTCCGGGCTCTACAGACACGTCGAACCGGAGGGGGCGAGATCGACAACGTCGCGACGGAGCGACCAGTAAACACTTGACGGTGCGCACCGCCGCGTGTACTGTCTTCCCCGTACAGTCGACAATAGCAACCCCGTCGCGAGGCGGGTTCGCAAAGCCGGGCGTCTCCAGGATCGGGAGATAGGCCAGCTGCCGAAGCTGAATATCTGACAGCGCTTCGGGACGTCGTTCATGCGACCCGGGGCGCTTTTTCTGTGCCTTCGGAAATCAACCGCTCTACTGGAGGCACGCCTTGGCTCGGATAAGACACGCTGTTGCGGTGGTGGCCCTGATGATGGTTGCGGCATCGTGTGGCAGCGATGGTCCGACGGAACCCGCCGCGACTGCTCCTGCGATCACGTCGCAGCCGCAGGATGTGCAGGTGGATGCCGGCGCGACGGCGACGTTCTCGGTGACCGCGACAGGCACGGCCCCGCTCGCGTATCAGTGGGAGAAGGATGGCGCGGCGATCACCGGTGCCACCAGCGCCTCATACACGACCGCGGCGGTGACGGCGGCGGATGACGGCGCCGCGTACACGGTGGTCGTGAGCAACGAGGCGGGCAGTGTGGAGAGTGCGGCCGCGACGCTGACCGTGCGCACCGGTCCCGCGATCACGACGCAGCCCGCATCGGCG
>DATABQ010000451.1:0-2355 GCA_036259495.1 Longimicrobiales bacterium
GCGGCGGGTCAGGAGCACCTTCCCGCCACGGCCGGCCCCGGGTACACGGTGGCCGACGTCAAGTTCATGCAGCACATGATCGGCCACCACGCGCAGGCGCTCGTGATGACGGCCATGGTGCCGACGCACGGCGCCGGGGAGCGGCTCCAGTTCCTGGCGGAGAAGATCGAGATCTCGCAGCAGGACGAGATCGCGTTGATGGAGCGGTGGCTGGAGAAGCGCGATCAGCCCGTGCCGCCCCCGGGGTACATGGATCACATGATGATGCCGGGCATGCTGACGCCGGATCAGCTCGCGCAGCTGGACGCCGCGCGCGGCCGCGAGTTCGAGCGGCTGTTCCTCCAATTCATGATTCAGCACCACCAGGGCGCACTCCAGATGGTGGACGAGCTGTTCGATGCGCCGGGTGCAGGACAGGACCCGGACATCTTCCGCTTTGCCACCGATGTCGACGCCGACCAGCGCGACGAGATCTACGTGATGAGTACGATGCTCGACACGATCGAGAACACACCAGGGAGCCAGAGCCGATGAGAAACAGCACACCGACACGGCGGCAGCGCCGCGCCATCGCAGCGTTCGTGACGTTCGCCGCCGCCCTATCGACCGCGGCGCCGCTGCTCGCACAGCAGGACACCATCGCCACGATGGAGGATCCGCGCGCTCACCTGCCGGCAGGCCGCGAGAACACCGCCGGTCAGGCTCTGTGGAACATGAAGCTGGTCTCGTGGTCGCCGAAGCCCATGGAGTTCGATTCCGCGCAGGGCCTCGCCTTCATCAACTCCGACCTCGCCTTCAAGGGCGACATCATCTACCAGGGCAACTTCAGCGGCTTCAGCGTGTGGGACGTCAGCAATCCGGAAGAGCCCGTGCTGCTCAGGACTGTGCCGTGCGCCACGGATCAGGGTGATCCGTCCATCTGGGGGGACCTGCTGTTCATCTCCGCAGAGTCGGGCCGTGCACGCGAGGACTGCGGCATGCAAGGCGTGCCCGAAGGGGCGGGTGCCGAGCGCATGCGCGGCGTGCGCATCTTCGATGTCAGCGACCCGCGCAATCCACGGCTCGTGAAGAACGTCCAGACCTGCCGCGGCTCTCATACGCACACGATCGTGCCGCACCCGACCGACGACAACGTGATCTACATCTACGTCGGCGGATCATCCTCGGTACGCGATGCCGGCGAGGTCCCGGAGCTGAACTGCTCGGAAGGCACGGTCGAGGAGAACCCGAACACGGCGGATTATCGCGTGGACATCATTCGCGTGCCGCTGAACAATCTCGAGCAGGCGGCAGTCGTAGGCTTCACGCGCTTGTTCGAGGGCCTGCCGGGCTCGCCCGGCCGCGCTGGTGTGGCCGCCAGCGAGATGCCGGAGAACCGCCGCCGCGCGGGTGGACCGTCCGGCTGCCACGACCTGACGTCGTATCCGGAGTTCGCCCTCGTCGCCGGCTCGTGCGGCAGCTTCGGCATTCTGCTCGATGCGTCGAACCCCGAGGAGCCCGTGCGGCTCGATGCGAAGTCCGACCTGAACTTCTCGCTCTGGCACACCGCCGTGTTCAGCAATGATGCCGAGACCGTCGTGTTCACCGACGAATGGGGCGGCGGCACATCTCCGCGCTGCCGCATCACCGATCCCGAGCGCCTCGGCGGCAACACCATCCTGACCATTGGCGATGAAGGCGAGATGACGCAGCTCGGCTACTTCAAGATGCTCGCTGCGCAGACGGAGACGGAGAACTGCGTTTCGCACAACGGCGGGCTGATCCCCGTCCCCGGCCGCGACATCATGGTCCAGGGGTGGTATCAGGGCGGCGTGAACGTCTTCGACTTCACTGATCCCAACAACCCGATCGAGATCGCATACTTCGACCGTGGCCCGGTCGACGCCGAGGAGCTCGTCGTCGGCGGCTCGTGGGGCGCGTACTGGCACAACGGTCAGATCTACTCGTCCGAGCTTTCGCGCGGCCTCGACGTCCTCGAGCTCAAGCCCAGTGAGTATCTGTCGCAGAACGAGATCGATGCCGCGAACCTGATCGTCATGGATGACTATAACCCGCAGTCGCAGCCGCACCTCGTGTGGCCGGCCGCGTTCTCCGTCGTTCGCTCCTATCTCGACCAGCTCGTGCGCAACGACGGCCTGTCCGCGGCTCGCACTACCGCCCTCGACGCAGCACTCACCGCCGCGGAGAACGCAACCGGTGCCGCACGCCGCGATCAGCTGAACCAGATCGCGACGCAGCTCGACTCGGATGCTGCGAACGCCGCGGACGCCGAGCGCGTGCGCGCAATGGCTGCCGCCGTCCGCGATCTGGCGAACGCGACGCGGTAGTGAACCCTTGGGGTGGGATTGGGATCGG
>DATABQ010000452.1:0-8230 GCA_036259495.1 Longimicrobiales bacterium
GCCTGCACTCCGCCGATCATCGTGTAGAGCACGGTCGGAATGCCGATCAGCGCTACCGCCCAGGGCAGGCTCCAGCCGAACACTGCGGAGAACACGACGGCCGGCGCGGCGATGATCACGCCGCACGATGCGCCGCGCGAGCAGAGGAACAGGAAGCTGGCGAACGAGCGAGTCGCCGGGTTGAATCGCTTCTCGAGGTACTCGTACGCAGTGAACACGCGGGCGCCGTGCAGGAATGGCACGAGCGTGACGCCGAGCACCACCATCGCGATCGGCAGACCGAAGTAGAACTGAATGAAGCGGAGGCCGTCTGTGGCGCCCTGTCCGGTCGTTCCGATCATCGTGACGGCAGAGAGCTGCGTTGCCATCACCGACAGCCCCACGGCCCACCACGGCAGGCTGCGATTGGCGAGGAAGTAGCCCTCGAGCTCCTTCGTGCCCTTCGCGCGCCGTACGCCGTCCACTACGACATAGGTCAGGTACGCGCCGACGATGATCCAGTTGATCGGATGCATGTCAGCCGCTGTAGCGGGACTGGAGCAGCCACAGGAGCAGAACCGCGATCACCTGAACGATCAGGACACGTGTGAGTGTGCGCCGGAACCGGCGACGCTCTTCGGCGCGGCTGTGCTGAGGGGTTTCGGACATCAGCAGAAGGTATGTGCTGGAGCCGCGGCCGCCAAGACGCAGCCTGGGGACTCACTCGCGATGTAGCGCTTCACTATATAACTGATCGACACGCGGCATCCACGAGGGTGCGCGCACAGGCAACAACGGAATCCAGGTCTACCCACTCCACGGCAGCATGCGCGCCCCCACCAGACGGGCCGAAGTTCACCGTCTCGGCACCCGCCTCCGCGAAGATCGCAGCGTCCATCCAGTACGCGACGCCCCCGATCTCGGGTGCAGCGCCCGTAACCGCGGCAGCCGCTGCGCTGACCGACTGCGCGACCGAACTTTCGGCGGGGCATTCCAGCGGTGCCCGGCTCAACACTTCGCGGACGATGGCGTCCTCGCCGGCTCTCGCGACTATCGCGCGGAGCTCGTCCAGCACGGAGGCCGGCGTCTCTCCCGGCAGCGTGCGCCGCTCCACGCGCATCGTGCACGAAGGCGCATACGTCGACCAGCCATCGCCGCCGCTGATCATCGCGCAGTGCATCGATGCCGGACCGAGCAGCGGATGCGTGCGGCCGCGCAAAGTCGTGCGGTCGAATTCATCGAGCGCCGCGATCACCTGCCCCATCTTCGCGATCGCGCTTGCGCCGTCCTGCCAGCGGCTCCCGTGGGCAGCAACACCGCGCGTCTCGATCTCCGCCCAGACGAACCCCTTGTGCGCGAGAATCAGCTTGCCCTCGCTCGGTTCCGTCACGATGCACGCATCGCTGCGGTAGCGTTTCACAAAGTCCTGCGCACCGATGCTCGCGAACTCCTCATCGCACACCAGCGCGGCCATGACCGTGCCGCCGGGCGGGCGCTTCGCCAACTCTGCCATGGCCGACAGGATCGCCGCAACGCCGCACTTCATGTCGTATGCCCCGCGCCCGTACATGCGTCCGCCCTCCACATACGGCTGGAGGCCGTGCCGCTCCATTCCCTCGATGGACACCGTATCTAGATGGGCACAGAGCGTGAGCACCGGCGCGGCCCCGCTCCCGATGCGTGCGATGGCGTTACACCGCCCGGGCGCAACGTCGTCGATCCACGCTTCGACTCCATGACGTGTCAACCACCCGACGCAGAATTCCGCAATCGCGCGCTCACCGGGTGCGCCCGACACGAGATACGGGTTCTGTGAATCGATCCGGACGAGATCGGTGAGGAGAACGGTGAGGTCGTCGGAGGGCGCGGTGAAGCCGGCGGAGAGCGCTGTGAGGTCGTCGGTGGTCATGTCTTTGGGGTCTTCGTCAGGGTCGCGGCGGTGCGGGCTTCAATTCATTCACCACAGAGCACACAGAGCACACAGAGGGCGTCGCGGTTGATGAGCCGGCTTCGTCGCTGAGCCAGAATCCTTCTGTTGTAATAACAATGGACACAGGGCTTCTCCGTTGGAGATCCGCGTTCGTCGCAGAGCCGGAGTTCATTCTCTTGTAACAAAACAACAGACCTGTTCGTGATCCGCCTTCGTGGAAAGTCGATTCCGTTCTGTTGTCAACAACAACAGACATAAGGTTGCTCCGCCCTCGAAGTCACATGTACAACGCGAAGCCCTCTGTGTGCTCTGTGTGCTCTGTGGTGAAAATAAATGACGGCAGATCAACCGCGAACCAGAACGAATGACACCGCTGTGTGCTCCCCAGCGAGCTCACGCGCCCTGCAACTGCCTGATCGACGCGCCCGGCTCCCACTCGACGATGTGACCGGCCACCGCCGACGCCGCGACGGTATAGGGCGACGCGAGATAGAGCTGACCGGGACCGCTCCTCCCCGGGAAGTTCCGGTTCTGTGAGCTGATCGTCACTTCGTCGCGCGTCTTCGATGTACCGGGGCCCGCGGCGATGCAGGCGCCACAGCCGGGCTCGATGAACTCGGCGCCCATCTCCTCGAAGAGCTTCAGGTACCCGCGCTCCTCGCAGTACTGCCGCACTTCCTGGGATCCGCACTGGATGAAGAGCTTCACGTCGGGGTGCACGCGCAGACCTTCATCATGCGCGCTCTTCAGCACGGCCGCGTACATGTCCATGTCTTCCTTCTTGCCGGCCGTGCAGGAACCCGCGTACGCGACATCGAGGCGGATCGGCTCGTCGGCGAGCTCGTCGATGTACAGGCCGTTGCCGGGATCGCCGGGCAGTGCGACCATCGGCCGCACGGTCGACGCATCGATCTCGATGATCTTGACGTACTCGGCATCATCGTCGGAGCGTAGTCCTGCCATGAGCTGTTCTGCGTGCGCGCGGTCGACACCCCGCTCGCTCACCAGGTACTCGACAGCCTTTGCGTCGGGTGCGACGATGCCGGTGAACGCGCCGACTTCAGCGGCCATGTTCGTCATGGTCGCGCGCTCATCGATGCTCAGCGACTCGACCGCTTCGCCTGCATACTCGATGATCTGGCCGATCGCGTGGCCATCCCTGATGTAGGGATGGCGCAGGATCTCGAGCATGAAATCCTTCGCGGTCACATTTGTCGGCTTTCTGCCGCGAATGATCACCTTGAAGGACGGAGGCACGCTGACGCGGACATCCTTCGTGATCCACGAGTTGAAGATCGCGGTGGTACCGATGCCGAACGCGATGCAGCCGATGGCGCCGGAGTGCGGCGTGTGGGAGTCGGTGCCGACAATGATCTGGCCCGGCTCTGCGTATTCCTCCAGCATCTTGGAGTGGCAGATGGCCTCCGAGCCGAGGCGGATGCCGAGGCGCTCGCCGTAATAGATCACGCCCTGCTTCTTTGCGAACTCCTCCTGCTTATCCTTGAGTTGCCGCGCGACATCGAGGAGCCCCAGTTGCACGCGCTCCTGCGGCATGACTTCATGCAGGTAGGTCAGGTGATCGCGGAACATCAGGATCGTGGACGGATCGTTCACCTTCGCGTCAGGCCCGAGCTTGTGCTCGAAGAAGATCGCCGCCATCGGCGAGACGTACTCGTGCGAGAAGCGCCAGTCGGTGCGGACGAATCCGCTGTCGCCGGGCTGTACTGCGGGCACACCGAACCTGCCATTTGCCGCATCGACCACCCACCGCGAAGCGAAGATTTTCTCGGCGATCGTCATTCCCCGATGCTGCCTGCGGGTGATGCTGCCCGCTTCCGTAGCATCGTCAGCGTGCACACCCCGCGCGCGCGGCGCGGAACCATCAGCCGTGCTGGCGTCGGGCACGCGTTCGTTCGTCGGGCGCGATGTCGCGGTCGTCTGCGCGGCGGCGTTCTCGAGGCCGTACGTCACGGCACCGGCATCCTTCTCGCCGGCACCGCGCAGATCGCGGACTGCCGCGGGATCGCCCAGATCCGGCTCCACGCCGCCATGCCGCTCTTCGGCGTTGCCGGATGAGACCGAGGGCACGACCACCTTACCCTGAAGTCGTGCGACATTGTACTCGAACAGACCGCCGTACTCGATGATGTCGCGCGTGATCGGATCGACACCCTCGGTGAACTCCGCCAGCTGGATCTCTTCGCCGTCCCTGATGCGATCGACCAGTGAGAAGTCCGTCGATGTCAGTACGCCGAGGTTCTGGCAGTTCTCGTTGTAGATGCGCTCGATGTTCTCCGCGATTACGACCTTGATGCCCGCCATCAGCTCGGCGTACGGCGACTGTTCGCGTGAGCTGCCCTTGCCGCGCCGCTTGCCGCTGACGGAGCAGACGAAGCCACCCTTCCGGACGGTGCCGCGCTCGACGGGAAACTCGCCGGACGCTCGGAGTCCGAGGTACGGGAACTCGCCGAGCGTCTCATCGAAGTAGTAGCAGATGTATGCGGGGGTGATCTCGTCGGTCGAGATCTGATCGCGCAGCTTCGACCTGAGCTCACCGGTGAGCTCCAGGTCTTCGCCATTCAGCTGACGCCTGATCAGCTCCGCATCGTCCACCAGGAAGAGCACGCGGCCGTCGAAGCGAAGACGGGCCGGCCGCTTTTCCACCTCGATTTTCAGGATGTCTATGGACATGGCTGCTCCAGACTGCGTAATGGCACAGGTAGACCTGAATGTGAGCGCAAAGCGCGTAAACCGGCAACCCTGCACCCTCCGATCTTGCTTCCCACCGTGCCGCGATCCATCTTGCCGATCCCACACCCGAACAGCCAAGGAGCTCCCCATGAGACCCACCGCTGCCCCTGCGGTCCTCGCAGTACTACTGATGGCGCCCGCGCTGCACGCCCAGCAGGGACCATCGGACCGGCTCACACTTGCCGATTACCTCGAGTTCGAGTCGGTAGGCTCGCCCGAGCTGTCCCCGGACGGCGACGAGATCCTGTTCAGCAGGCGCTGGGTCGACAAGGTGAACGACAGGTCCCGGACATCGCTGTGGATCATGAATGCCGATGGCTCACGCCCGCGGGTACTGCTGGACGGCTCGTCGCCGCAGTGGTCGCCCGACGGGTCGCGCATCGCCTACACCACCGATGGGGAGCCGCGGGGGGATCAGATATTCGTGAAGTGGATGGATGAGGAGGGTCCGGGCACGCAGATCACGCGGCTGGAGTACTCGCCATCCGACGTCACGTGGATGCCGGACGGGAAATCGATCCTGTTCCGAATGTCCATCCCGAAGGAGAGCGACGGGTGGAAGGTGGAGAGCCAGCTCTCGGAGTATCGTCCGCGCGGCGCGACCTGGACGGAAGCGCCGCGTGTCGTCGAGGACCTCGCCTATCGCCGCGACCGCCAGGGCTTCACGGAGGACGATGTCTCACAGCTGTTCATCGTTCCCGCGGAAGGCGGAACTGCGCGGCAGGTTACGTTCGATGAGTACGGCGTCGGCAGTATCGAGCTCACGCCGGATGGCCGAACGGTGCTGTTCTCGTCGCGGCCGCGCATCGAGGACGCGGACTACGAGTGGCGGCAGTCGGACATCTACGCGGCCGACCTGGCCACCGGTCAGATCCGGCAGATTACAAATCGCAGTGGCACGGAGTCGAACCCGACGGTGTCACCGGACGGGCGGATGGTCGCGTACACCGGCTACGAGTTCAACACCGATACATACCGTGACACGCGGCTCCATGTAATGAACATCGACGGGTCGAACCAGCGAGTTCTGACCGAGGAGCTGGATCGTTCGCCGGGCAACCTGATCTGGGCGGACGATGGCAGCGGCATCTACTTCAGCACAGGCGATCGCGGCACGGAAAACCTGTACTTCGTCGACCTCGATGGAGAGATCCGGCAGGTCACGGAGGGCAACCATCTGCTCGAGGTGGAAGAGATCACGAACGGCGTGGCAATAGGCACGCTCGAAGCGCCGCACAAGCCCGGCGATCTGATCATGTTTGATGTCCGCCGGCCGAGCGACATCACTCAGCTGACGGATGTGAACGCCGACGTACTCGCAGGGAAGACGCTGGGCGAGCACGAGGAGATCTGGTTCAAGGGCGCCGACGGGTGGGACATCCAGGGCTGGATCATCAAGCCGCCGGACTTCGACCCATCGCGGAAGTATCCGATGATTCTGTCGATTCACGGCGGGCCGCACTCGATGTACGACGTGGGTTTCAACTTCGGCTGGCAGGAGCACGCCGCGAACGGATATGTCGTGCTCTACACGAATCCACGCGGGAGCACGGGATACGGCAGCGCATTCGGCAACGCGATCAAGAACGCATACCCGGGCAAGGATTACGATGACCTGATGGCCGGTGTCGATGCGGTGATCGCGAACGGCTACATCGACACCAACAACCTCTTCGTGTACGGATGCAGCGGCGGCGGCGTGCTGACGTCGTGGATCGTCGGGCATACCGACCGGTTCGCCGCAGCGTCTGCAAACTGCCCGGTCACGAACTGGCTCAGCTTCGTCGGTACCACGGACGGACCGAACTGGTACCGCAACTTTGCGAACTACCCCTGGGAGGATCCGTCGGAGCACCTGCGCCGCTCGCCGCTCATGTATGTGGGCAACGTGACGACGCCGACCATGCTGATGACGGGCGTGAACGATCTCCGCACACCGATCGCTCAGACTGAGGAGTATTACGAGGCGCTGAAGGTGCTCAAGGTGCCGACGGCGATGATCCGGTTCAATGATGAGTGGCACGGCACCAGCTCGAATCCGTCGAACTTCATCCGCACCCAGCTGTATCTGCGCGAATGGTTCGAGATGCACTCACGACCTTCGCCGACCGTGACGACGGACTCGGATAGATGAACGTGGCGACGGTGGTGACGCCGGCGGAAGCGGAGCACACTGCTACCGCCGGCGTCCCTCCGCGCGAACCTGCACGGCTCGTCTCACTCGATGCATTCCGCGGCCTCACCATCGCCGGCATGCTGCTCGTCAATAATCCGGGAAGCTGGTCAGCGTTGTATCCGCCGCTCGGACACGCGCAGTGGCACGGCTGGACGTCCACCGACCTCATCTTTCCGTTCTTCCTGTTCATAGTCGGCGTCGCGATGACGTTCTCATTCGCGGCCCGCACGCAGCGAGGTGAAGACCGTCGCGCGTTGCTGGTGAACGCAGCCAGGCGCGCGGCCATCCTGTTCGGCCTCGGTCTCATCCTGCACGGCTTTCCGAACTACCTCGATCTGTCGGACCTGCGGATCCCCGGTGTGCTGCAGCGCATCGCGCTCGCCTATTTTGCCGCTGCTGCAATCACGCTCTACCTCAGCAGAAACGCGCAGGTGATCGCGACCGCGGTGCTGCTCCTGGGCTACTGGGCCGCCATGATGCTCGTGCCCGTGCCCGGCGGCAGCGCAGGCGTGCTCGAGCCCGGTCACGATATCGGCGCGTACATCGATCGCGCGGTATTCGGCGTAAACCACCTCTGGTCGCAGTCGCGCACGTGGGATCCCGAAGGCCTGTTCAGCACACTGCCCGCCATCGCGACCGTGCTGCTCGGCGTGTTCAGCGGCAGCTGGCTGCGGTCCGGTCGGGGCCCCGCAACGAAAGCGACAGGGCTGTTCATTGCGGGCAACGTCGGCGTCGTGGCCGGACTGATGTGGGATCCGCTGTTTCCGATCAACAAGAATCTCTGGACCAGCAGCTATGTCGTGTTCACGGCCGGCATCGCCTGTCATCTCCTGGCGATGTGCTACTGGCTGATCGATGTGAAGGGGTACAGTCGCTGGGCGAAGCCGTTCGTCATCTTCGGCGTCAATGCCATCGCTGCATTCTTCCTGTCCGGACTGTTTGCGCGCCTGCTCACGATGATTCAAGCACCCGGTGGCACGACGCTCAAGGGATTCATCTATCAGGCCGTGTTCACACCCATGCTGTCGCCGGTGAATGCGTCGCTCGCGTACGCGATCGCGTTCGTGCTGCTGTGGCTGGGTATCATGACGGTATTCTACCGGCGCAGGATCTTCATCAAGGTGTGAAGCGTTGAACGCGGCGGGTACTGCGGATGAAAAGAGGGGGCTCCGTAGAGCCCCCTCCTGCACGACGATCCGGCACGAAGCCGGTCAGGCATCAGACGCCGGTGGTGTCGTCCGGTGCGTTGACATCGATGTCCGGGGTACGAACCGTCGTCGTATCCCAGCTTGCATCCACATCCGCAGGCTCGACATCGTACTCCGGCAGCTCGCCGGCCTCGACGTCGACCTCAGGAGCGTCGCCCTCCTCGGTCTGCTCCACGGCGCACGCGG
>DATABQ010000453.1:0-2269 GCA_036259495.1 Longimicrobiales bacterium
TCGGGATCGACGCGGACCGCGTGCTCGCGATCTGGACGACACTGGACGAGGAGATGCCGCGCGATGTCTTCTTCCGCGATGCCATCGCACATCTGCGTGCACATCCGGGTGTCGAAGCTGCCGCGCTCGCGCTGGGCACACCGTTGCAGGGCGGATTCGGCGTGACGGTGCGAGTCCCCGGCCGCGACTCCATCCCGGAGATGCCGGGCGGCGGGCCGTTCATCACGGCAGCTTCGCCGGGCTACTTCGAGACGGTCGGCACCAGTATCGTGCGTGGTCGCGGATTCGAGGAAGGTGAGGGCGCGGCGAGCGAGCCGGTCGTGGTCGTCAATGAAACGATGGCGGATGTGCTCTGGCCGGGCGAGGACCCGCTGACGAAGTGTCTGCTCATCGGCGACGAGGACCGCACCACCGCCGAGATGTACGATGGCGTGCCGTGCGCGCGGGTGATCGGCGTGGCGGAGAACGCGCATCGCTCCGGCATCATTGAAGATGCCATCATGCAGTACTACATCCCGCTCGGGCAGGAACGAGGGATCGGCGGTACGCAGATCGTCGTGCGCCCGCGCGGCGATGCGTCTGCATTCGTCCCGGAGCTGCGCAGCAGCCTGCACGCGCTGCACCCCGGCGTCAGATACCTGAATGTCGAGCCGCTCCAGAGTGTGCTCGACCCGCAGATCCGGCCGTGGCGGCTCGGCGCGACCATGTTCCTGATCTTCGGAGCGCTCGCACTGCTCATCGCCGCGGTCGGACTCTACAGCGTGATCTCATACGGCGTGGCGCAGCGTCGCACGGAGATCGGCGTGCGCATGGCGCTGGGCGCCCGCACGCGCGGCATCGTCGCGATGATCGTACGACAGGGTGTCGGTCTGGTCGTCATCGGCGTGCTCATCGGTGCCGCTCTGGCCCTCGCCTCCGGACCGCTGCTCGAACCGCTGCTCTTCGAAACCGCAGGACGCGACGCGCTCGTGATCGGCGCCGTCGCGGCACTGCTGTTCGCAGTGGCAGTTCTGGCCAGCATCATCCCCGCTGCCCGGGCCGGGCGTACGGACCCGTTGCAGGCGCTGCGCGCCGACTGACCGCCAGTCGGACCTGGAACCCATTCTGCAGAATGGCCCGCCCTTACATGGCGGCGCTCCGGGCGCGTATGTGAGGACCTCGCCTCGGGACGCGACGCTGCTCAGGTGAGCCATTCTGCAGAATGGGTTCCAGGTCCGCCTGCCGACAGCTACCAGTTCCGGCGCGGCGCGGGCGCGGGCTCGTTCCCGAGCTGCGCGAGTGTCGCGGCATCATGGATCCGGCCGTTGATGACGACGTAGCGAACCGCCGTGGTGTTCCTGATGCTCGCGAGCGGGTCCGCGTCGAGCACGATCAGGTCGGCGAGCTTCCCCGCCTCGATCGAGCCGATGTCGCCATCGAGGCCGAGGTACTCGGCGCCGTTCAGCGTCGCCGCACGCAGCGCTTCATGGTTCGTCATGCCGCCCTGCTGAAGCATCCACAGCTCCCAATGGGCACCGAGTCCCTGGAGCTGCCCGTGTGCGCCGAGGTTCACCAGTACGCCCTCGTCGAGAAGCGCCTTCGCGGCGCGTGACGTCTCGAAGTAGCTGTAGTCCTCTTCCGCGGCCATGAGCCGGCGACGCGAGCGCGGATCGATCACCTCCGCCGGCGTGAACTGACGCAGCCTCTCGTTCTTCCACACCTCGTCGTGCTGATACCACCAGTACTCGCCATTCAATCCACCGTAGTTGACGATCAGCGTCGGCGTATAGCCGACTTCGCTCTCACCCCACAGGTGCAGCACATCCTCGTACAGCGGCGCCACGGGTACGTTGTGCTCGACACCGGTGTGCCCATCGAGCACGTGCGTCATGTTGAAGAAGAACGTGCTCCCGCCCTCGGGCACCACCATCATCTCCAGCTCGCGCGCGGCCTGCAGGATCTGCTGGCGCTGCTCGCGGCGCGGCTGGTTGTAGCTCTTCACTGTGAACGCGCCGACGGCCTTCATGCGGCGCAGGTGCCCGAGCGCGTCCTCGTACGAGGTCGTGATCGCTTTCGAGCCGCTCTCCGCGCCGTACAGGATGGTGCCGGTCGAGAAGAGCCGCGGCCCGATCACGTCGCCGCGCTTGAGCAGCTCGGACGCGCTGAACACCATGTCCGTGCTGTTGGACGGGTCGTGCATCGTGGTCACGCCGAACGCGAGGTTGGCGAGGAAGCCGTGATGCGTGCGCGGCGTGATTCCGCTCGAGCCGGTGCCGATGTGGGCGTGCAC
>DATABQ010000454.1:0-9622 GCA_036259495.1 Longimicrobiales bacterium
GCATCGCGCGCATCGGTCGCGTGACCGCCGTCCTCGCGCCGCTCATGGCCGCCATCTACGTCGCCGGCGCGATGTGGGTCATCTTCACGCACGCAGGCGCCCTGCTGCCCAGCCTCGCGCTGATCTTCCGCGAAGCGTTCAACCCGACGGCCGGCGTTGCCGGCACGGGTCTCGGCGTGCTGCTCCTCACACTCATGCACGGTGTCCGGCGCGGCCTGTTCTCGAACGAGGCCGGCCAGGGCTCGGCGCCGATCGCACACGCCGCGGCAAAGACCGACGAGCCCGTTTCCGAGGGTGTGGTCGCGCTGCTCGAGCCGCTGATCGATACGCTCGTGATCTGCACGATGACCGGTCTCGTCATCATCATGACGGGCGCCTGGGATGACAAGCACCCGACCACCATCGGACTCGGCAGCGGCGACATCTCCTGGAACGCCGATCAGCCCGATGGCTCGATCCAGCGCGGCATCGCCGCACCCGCGCAGTTCGAGGTCCGCAACGGTCTGCCCGTGGTGCCCTCGCCCGACGCGCCGCGCTTCTCGTGGCACGATGTGCGGGTGGATCAGTTCTTCACGGACCAGGCCCAGACGGTGCCGTTCACAGGCACCATTTATCCCAACGAAGGCCGTGCCGTCTCCGCTGACGGCCAGGAGTACACGCAGCTCTATGGCAACGCCGTTCAGAACGGGGCGCCGCTCACGATGACAGCGTTCGAGCGCGGCCTCGGCAGGGCAGGCATAGGGTACGGCCAGATGATCGTCGTCCTTGGCGTGCTGCTCTTCGCGATATCGACCGCGATCTCGTGGAGCTACTACGGTGATCGCTGCGCCAACTACCTGTTCGGCAGCGCCGCGGTGATTCCCTACCGCATCGTGTTCGTGATCATGCACTTCGTCGGCGCGGTCGTGCCGCTGGCATCGATCTGGGCGCTGGGCGATGCGTTCCTCGGCGTCGTCATCTTCCCCAACCTGATTGCACTGCTGCTGCTGTCCGGCAAGGTGAGGGAGCTGACCACCAGCTACTTCGAGCGGAAGCCCTGGCTCGAGAACGCCGAGGTGCACAAGCGACTCGTGGACGAGAAGAGGTCGCGGAGGTAGGTTCGAGGTCTGGAGAGAGCCCCGTCGCGAATCTGATTTCGCGGCGGGGCTTTTTTGTTCACCACAGAGCACACTGAGCACACAGAGAACGGATGGTAGATGGTGGCGTGGCAGCCGCGTTCGGGTGGAAGCCGCGTTCACGTGGGAGCCCAATCGATGCACCCGCCGCCGCCGCATTCCGACTTATCGTTGGCTAATGACGCTGACGCCGCAATGGAGCCCTCACCCACTGCTCGAATGTGCCCTTAGAAACAGGACTGAACCAGGCACTCAGCTATTCCACGGCGAACGCCTCTGTGTGCTCCGTGTGCTCTGTGGTGAACTGAAGTTGCGGTTGTCCGTGTGCTCTCGTGCCCTCTTCCCGATCCGGACGGCCGAGCCGGCAGTACCAAAGGAGACGTCGACTATCGCCCGCGCGACGGATCGGCGGAGGACGATACGTTGGCGTCGATGTTCAGCCGCGTGCCGCCCCACTGCTCAACGGTGTTGAGTCTACCCTGCCAGATGAGCGCGGCGGCATAGCCCGACTCGGCGGGCGCGCTGTTCAGGTCGAAGCCGGCCGGACGCGCTACCCAGAGTGGCGGCCGGTCCGTGCGCTGATGCCTTACGAATTCATCGGCCAGTATCGAGTACAGCGCCTCGACATTGATGTCGTGCGCGTACAGGCCGGGCGTGTAGCGGCGCTCATCGAGCATGCGTGCGACCCAGGCGCGCACGTACGCCGACAGCTCCGGCGACACCTGCTCGACCCGCTCGACATCCAGGAAGATGACGGTGCCGGCCGGGAAACCGTCGTCGGCCGCACTCGCCGCCGCCTCCGCCGCGTGGGCCCTGCCCTGCTCCGCGGTCAGGTGATCGCTGCTGCAGCGCGGCTCCTCCACGGCGGCCGTGTCCGCGGAGGCACGGCCCATTGCGCGCCAGTCCTGCTCGCCGACGTAGAGCACGGCGAAGCCCCAGCCGATGCTGCGCAGCTCATCGCGCCGCCCGCTCCAGGTGGTACCCGTGTAGCACGGCGCCGGCAGGTAGTAGCCGACCCAGCGGTAGGGCGACTCGCCGAACCACGCGCGCATCGCGGCCGCGCCGGGATAATCGCGCGTGTCGAAGCCCGGGACGCCGCGTCTCTCCGCTCCTTCGATGAGGATCCCCGGCGCAGCGGCACAGGCCGAGGCGCTGACTGCGGCGGCGAGGATGATTCCGCGGAACAGCATGTATGGACTGAAATGGATCGCGCGCGCACTGGCACTGGGACGCGGGTTCATCGTGTTCATCGGTTCGTCCTCACTTCAGCCGCATCCCGTATCGTATGGTGAATTCACTCGAGCGGCTCTGCATGCACTCCTCGAGCGCCAGGCCCTCCCCGGCGCACGACAGATAAATCTCGTCCTCGGGTGAAGCGATGACGAACAGGTCGACGCGGCCGCTGTTGTGGATGACGACGCGCATGTAGCCGGGGGCGGACGCACGGTAGCGCATGCCCTCCATATGCCCGAGGCTGCTCAGTTTGCTGCCACTGCCCGAGACGGTGCTGAAGCGCGGCATCGGAAACGAATCGTTCGCGATGATCTGAAGCGAATGGTCGTGCCCTCCGGCGAAGATGAGCGGCGGCCGCGACTGGAACGCACGGAGCAGCTCACGCCGCATCTCGCGGTAGACGATGCTGTTGAGGTCCTGCATGATCGAACCGGAGCGAGCGAGCAGGAATCGCAGCCCGAACGCCTTCCAGAACGGGACGAAGCCGGCGTGAGCGCCGGCGGACTGGAACGGGTGATGTGCGGCGACGATGAGGAACCGTCCCTCGGTCGTGCGTGTGAGCTCGCGCGTCTCTCGGAACAGCTGCTGCTTCGGGGCGGTGTCCTGAGCCAGCAGCCACCAGGCCGTGTCATAGAGGAGCAGCCGCACCTGCGACCCCACATCGGCGACGGCGGGCCCGGGCTCACCTGCATCGGGCCGCAGGTATACCTCGACGCCCTCTGCTCGCCTGCGGTCGAGGAACTCCTGGAGGTTCATCAGCCGCTGCACACCCTCAGTGTCGCGCGCATTGCCCCAGTCGTGGTTGCCGGCGAGGAAATAGCCGACCGAGTTGAAGCGCCTCGCATTCGGCCCCGCGACGACATTGACCTGGCTCTGTACGATCGCTGAATCCTTCGGGTAGTGCTCTGGCGTGTGCCGGAGCCCTTCGGGATAGACGATGTCGCCGAGGTACAGCACGGCGACGGCGCCGTCGCGCGCGAGCGCACCCGACCACCGCTCGATGTCGTTGCGCAGCACGCGCAGGATGGGACTGCGGTGTTCGTCCGCGTAACCCGCGTCCCCGACCAGATAGATGACGCTCTCGACTTCATCCGCTGGCGGGACGGGCACCTGCGACGGAGCGAGCTCCGGCAGCTGCCGCGTGCACGCGCTGCCGCACAGGACGAAGAGGGCCGTGAACGCTGCCCTGATGTATGCGGAACCTGTCATAGAGGAATTCGAAATACGATGGGCACACCGGTCGTCTCGACGGGAGTGCCGCCGTCGGGGTCGGTGAAGATGTTCACGGGATTGAAGATCCCGATCGTGTTGCCGATGATGAGGCCGAAGCCGGCTCCGATTGCGGCGCCCGCCCAGCGTCCTTCCGGCGGCTCCCAGATCTGGCTGCCGAGGGCGAGGCCCGCGAGCGCGCCCAGGCCGAGCCCGGCCGCTCCGTAGATGACGGCCCCCTGAAGACGTTCGGGACTGTAGAGCCCGAGCCCGGCACCGGCCACACTGCCAATCAGCAGAGGCGCGGCGCGCCAGCCGAGCACGTCGTCCACATCATGGATGTAGCGGCCGAAGCGGGCCTCGAGCACCACGACCGAAACGGTCAGGTATCCGCCGGCGGCCATTCCGGCCAGCCCACCGAGGGATGTCGCGAGCGCCCGCGACTGCGGGTCCTGCGCCGGCAGGGACGCGGGAACGAGCAGAGCCAGCACCAGGAGCAGTGTTCGTATTCTTCTCATATGTGCACGTACATGGTGGTTACGCGCCGCGCTCCGTTGCGCGGGCGACCGGCGCTATCTGCCGCACGAGCGGTTCAGAACCGGACGCGCGTGCAAGAACCAGGCAACCAGGAGGCCTGCAAGCCTGTCGCTCACGCGCGGAGCGCCTATTTTACCGGCCGTAGTTGCCGTGAACATGGAATGGAGGCAGTCATGCGTCCGATCGTCGCATTGTTCGGGAAATCACCGTTCGGCTCTCTGGCACAGCATGCGGAGGCGGTGCGCACCACCGTTGAGCTGACGAAGCCGCTGATGGAAGCGTTCCTGGCGGGTGAGAAGGATAAGACGGTTGAGCTGTACGAGCGGATCTCGAAGCTCGAGCACAAGGCCGACATCGTGAAGAACGACATCCGCGATCACCTGCCGAAGTCGCTGATGATGGCGGTGGACCGCGGCGATGTGCTCATGTTCCTGAAGGAGCAGGATCATATCGCGGATCGTGCCGAGGACCTGGGCGTCCTCGTGACGATGCGCGAGACGGGCGCGCCGAAGGCGATGCACGCACCGGTCATGGCGCTCGTCGAGGCGGTGAACGCGGCTGCTCAGGCCTGGTTCAAGGTCGCGAGCGAGATGCCGTCGCTCGAAGGCGCTTCTTTCGCGGGCCCGGAGGTCGACCGGATGATGGAGCAGATCCGCAAGATTTCCAACCTCGAGTGGGAGGCGGACAAGCGGCAGGCGGAAGCGACGCGCATCATGTTCGATCACGAGCCCGAAATCGGCGCGGTTTCCGTCGTTCTCTGGATGAACATCTTCCGGGCGCTGGGCTCCGTCGCAGATCATGCGGAGAACACGGCCGACCTGCTCCGCGTGATGCTAGCGAAGCGATGACGCTCGGCCTGATCATAGTGGCCGGCGTGCTGATCGCCGGCCTCTACATGGCCTGGGGGATCGGAGCCAACGACGTCGCAAATGCGATGGGGACGTCGGTCGGCTCCGGCGCCCTCACGCTCCTCGGCGCCATCATCCTGGCCGGTATCCTCGAATTCAGCGGAGCCGTGCTGATCGGCTCGAATGTCACGGAAACCATCAGCAAGGGCATCATCGACACGGCGCTGTTCGATGTCGACGGTCCCTGGGGCGCCGATGGACCCGTGCTCCTCGCCGTGGGGATGCTGTGCGCGCTCCTCGCCGCCGCCAGCTGGCTCCACATCGCCACACATTTCGGCCTGCCCGTCTCGACGACGCATTCGATTGTGGGAGCAGTGCTCGGAATCGGCCTGGTCAGCTTCGGCCTCTCCGGCGTCAACTGGGGCACGATGCTCCAGATCATGGCCAGCTGGGTGGTCTCGCCCCTGCTCGGCGGGCTGCTGGCTTTCCTGAGCTTTTTCGCGATCCGCAGGTACATCCTGAACGCGCCCGATCCGGTCGCCGCAACGATCCGTACATCGCCGTTCATCGTGGCGGGCGTCGTGATGCTGCTCGTGCTGTCGTTCATATACAAAGTGATGTCCAACCGGATGGATGTGCCGCCGGTCGTCATGGCATTCGGAACCGCACTCGCCGCAGGCACGGTAGCCGGCGTCATCACCTCGGCGCTGACCCGCAACATGGTCCCGGCTCCCGGCATGAGCCCGTACCAGTTCGTGGAACGCGTCTTCGCGCTGCTGCAGATCGCGACAGCCTGCTTCGTCGCATTCGCGCACGGCGCCAATGATGTCGCCAACGCGATCGGACCGGTCGCGGCCGTGGCATCGCTGTGGCAGGTCGGGTTCGCATCCGTCCCGGAGAGCGTCGGCGTGCCGCTGTGGGTACTGGTGCTCGGCGGCGGTGGGATCGTGGTCGGCCTGGCCACCATGGGTTACAAGGTCATCGCGACCATCGGCAAGGAGATCACCGAGATCACGCCGACCCGCGGGTTCAGTGCGGAGTTCGGCGCGGCAGGAACGGTGCTCCTGGCCAGCAGCATGGGCCTGCCGATCTCCACGACCCACACGCTCGTCGGCGCCGTCATTGGCGTCGGCTTCGCACGCGGCATCGGTGCGCTCAACCTGCGCATCATCCGCAACATCGTGAACTCCTGGCTTGCGACCGTGCCCGTGGCCGCTGCGGCATCGGCGCTGCTGTTTTTCATTGCCCGGATCTTCGTGACGTAATCGTCGGAACTCATTGGTGTCCATGAGGTTATCAGACCCGGCAACCTCTGCCAGCTGCGCTGGCCCCGTGAAGCCTCGCGTGGACTGCAGGGCCGCTGCACCGCTAAATTCAGCAGGACCCGCGGCCACGGCCCGGACAGCCGATCCGACAATATCAGGAATGCCATGAAGCGCCTCCATACGTGTTATGCCGTGCTCGCGTGCTGTCTGGCCGCGCTCGCGTGCAACGAATCGACGTTCGATCCGCAGGAGCCGGCGGCGGTATCGGCACGGGGCGGTCTGCCGGGGACGCCTTCGGTCGGGCAGTCGGTGACGCCTGCGGTCGTGGTGCGCGACGTGTCGGGCCGCCCCGTCCCCGGCGTCGTCGTGACATTCCAGGTTACGGACGGAGGCGGCACGCTCGGCAGCGCGATGGCGACCACGAACAGCAGCGGAGTGGCCGGTGTGCCGTGGGTGCTGGGGCCGGAGCCGGGCGTGAACACGGTGGTAGCGAGCGTTCCGACCCTCGATCCGGTAGAGATCACCGTCACGACCTGCGGAGTGTTCTGCATCGAGGTCCGTTATGTAGGAGAGATCACGCCGACCCAGAAGGCGGCGTTCACGAACGCCGCGGTCCGCTGGAACGAGGTCATCAGCGGCGATCTGCCGCCGGTCCAGCTGGAGGTTCCGGCCGGCGCGTGCAAGGATGCGGAGGGACAGGCGCTCGTCGACCACCCCGCGGTCGACGAGGTCATCGACGACCTGCTCGTATACGTGCAGGTGGACTCGATCGACGGCCCGGGCGGTGTGCTCGGCTCTGCAGGGCCGTGCTACATCCGCAACGCGAGCCGCCTGCCGATCTTCGGCATCATGCGCTTCGACCGTGCAGACCTTACGTTGATGGCGGAGAACGGCATCCTCGGCGACGTCATACTGCACGAGCTCGCTCACGTCCTCGGATTCCCTACGATCTGGGAGGACGAGCAGTTCGGTCTGCTGGCCGGCAAGGGAACCGACGAGCCGCACTTCACGGGCGCGAACGCGCTGTCTGCCTTCGAGCTGGCGGGCGGCTCTGCAATCAATGGCGTGGGCGTTCCCGTCGAGAACTCGGGCAGCGAGGGCACGCGCGACAGCCACTGGCGCGAGAGCGTGCTCGCGAACGAGCTGATGACCGGATTCGTGAGCGCGGGCAGCAACCCGCTGAGCGCGATCACGATCGGATCGCTCGAGGACATTGGCTATGAAGTCGACTACACCGCCGCGGACGTGTATACGGTGCCTTCCGCGCAGCGGGCATTCGGCTGGAGCTCGCTCCGGCTCGAGATGATCGAACGACCCGTACCCGCGCCGCAAATCGTCCATTAGTCACACAGGAGACGTCATGGTCCGGACCATCGTCCGCAGCATCCCCTCGGCCATTCTGCTGTGCATGCTGCCGCTGGCGGCGCACGCGCAGCAGCCGGAAGGCACAACGATTCCTCCTGCGCGTGATGCACGGATCTACGGGATCATCGACGATGTGTCAGCGCAACGGCTGGAAGCCGACATCCGGACACTTGCCGGCTTCGGAACGCGCAATACGCTCTCGGACACGCTGTCCGATACGCGCGGCATCGGTGCGGCACGGCGCTGGATCAAGGCAGAGTTCGACCGCATCTCGGCAGCGTGCGGCGGCTGTCTCGAGGTTTCCTACCAGTCCTCGATCGTGAAGGCACGGCCCGGCCGGGATGCCGATACGGTCGAGGTGAACGTCGTGAACGTGATCGCCATCCTGCGTGGCACGACGCATCCGAATCGCTACGTGATCATGGCGGGTGACATCGACTCACGCGCATCCAGCACGTGGGACTTCACGAGCGATGCACCGGGCGCCAATGACAACGCGAGCGGCATGGCTGGCGTGATCGAGGCCGCGCGCGTGATGAGTCAGCACCGCTACGACAAGAGCGTCGTGTTCGTCGGCCTCTCGGGCGAGGAGCAGGGACTCTGGGGCGGCGAGCACATGGCCTCGGTCGCGCAGGAGGAGGGCTGGATCATCGAGGCCGTCCTGAACAACGACATGATCGGCAACATCGAGGGCCTGGATGGCGTGATCGAGAACACGCGGAAGACGGTGTTCTCCGAGCCGACGCCGGTGACGGAGACGGAACGTGAGCGGCGCGCGCGGCGCACGCGAGGCGGCGAGGTGGACGGCGTGTCGCGCCAGCTTGCCCGCTACGTCGAGCGCATCACCAGCGAGTACTTCCCGAATCTCGATGCGATGATGATCTACCGCCTCGACCGCTTCGGCCGCGGCGGCCACCACCGGCCGTTCAACGATCTGGGCTTCCCCGGCGTGCGCATCATGGAAGCGCACGAGAACTATACGCGCCAGCATCAGGACATCCGCGTCGAGGATGGCATCGCGTATGGCGACGTAGTCGAGGGCGTCAATTTCGACTACGCACGCAAGCTCACCGCCGTGAATGCAGCGGTGCTGGCCTCGCTGGCGTGGGCGCCGCCGCCGCCTGAAGAGGCGCGCATCGAAGGCGCCGTGCGTCCGTCCACCACGGTCTCCTGGTCCGCCGTCGACGATCCGGACCTCGCCGGCTACAAGATCTACTGGCGCCTCACCACGGCGCCTCAGTGGACGGACTGGGTGTTCGTGAGCGATACCACCGAGCACGTGATGGAGAACATCATCATCGACAATTACGTGTTCGGCGTGGCGTCCGTCGGCAGCGACGGCAATGAAAGCGCGGTGGTGTTCGGCCAGTAGCGTCCTCAGTCAGGTCACGCGGGTCAGAGCCCTCTGGCCCGCGTGAGGCCGTATTTCGTCCCTCCCCCGGACCCATTCTGCCCCCGTGCGGTTACACCTGATGACCGTCGCGCGTGACGCGTCGTCCGCCGGCGGCGGAGCGGCAGCGCGCGGCAGAGCGATTTCCCGGCGCGCCGCGCTGGCCGCTGCCTTGCACCGGCATGTGCCCCATGGCTGAAGTCTCGATTTCCGACCGACTTGCGCGTTACGTGCGGCGCATGAAGCTGCCCGGCTGGCTGGACCGCCTGGCCGGCCATACCCGCTGGCCGCTCGGTCCGCACCAGACGCTGGTTGCGGGGCTGATCGCGCTGACGGCCGGGCTGATGCTGTACATGAACTGCGGCCTGAGCGGCTGTCCGGACGTGCGCCTGCTCGCGGCATACCAGCCTGGCGGTGCGCCCGTGCTGCTCGACCGGAACGGTGAGAAGTTCGCGGATCTGGCGCCGTTCGAGCGGGAGGTCGTTGAGCTGGACAGCCTGCCGGGGTACGTGCCGCAGGCATTCGTCGCCGTGGAGGACCGCCGGTTCTGGGAGCACAACGGCGTGGACTGGATCCGCGTCGTGGGTGCGGCTCTCGCGAACGTGCGGGCGATCGGAGTGACGCAGGGGTCGAGCACGATCCCGATGCAGCTGGCGCGGA
>DATABQ010000455.1:0-5692 GCA_036259495.1 Longimicrobiales bacterium
GCAGCTGTCGTCGATGCGGAGGCGCCGGATGACCTGGCCGAAGCGGTCGAGCAGATGATGCCGGCACTCGAGCGGCTGTCGGGTCTCGATCGCCTGGAAACGCTGCGCGTGCGGCGGCAGTCGCGGGAAGGCGCGCGGGCATACGTGGAGCATCGCCTGAACGAGGAGATGTCGCCGGCCGAGAGGGATGCAGTACGGCGCACGTATGTCGCGCTCGGTCTGCTTCCGGACACGCTGGACCTCGACGCGCTGCTGCTCGACCTGTACACGGAGCAGGTAATCGGTTACTACGATCCCTCGCAGCGCACGCTGTTCGTCGTTTCCGGGGAGAGCGTGAACGACATTCAGCAGGTCGTCGCGCACGAGCTGGTGCATGCGCTTCAGGATCAGCACACGGACCTCGACTCGCTGATCGCCGGCGAGCGCGGCAACGACCGACAGACGGCAGCGCACGCGGCGATGGAGGGGCACGCCATGCTGGTCATGTTCGCGCTCCTGGCCGAGCAGGCGGCGCGCACCACGGTAGATCCTGCCGCCCTTCCGAATCCCGCGGCAGAGCTGGGTCCTGCACTGGAGGCACAGAACTCGGATTACCCGGTGTTCCGTCGTGCACCGCGCGTCATTCGTGAGACGCTGCTGTTCCCGTACCTCGCCGGCGTCGACTTCGTTCATACGCTGTGGTCATCGCTGCGTCCGCTGACGCGCTATCCTGCTCCCATTGATTCGCTCCTGCCGCAGTCGACGGAGCAGGTGATGGAGCCGGCGGATCACTTCATTACGCGCCGCGACGAACCCGTACGAGTGACAGTCGGCGATCCTCCCGCGGGCTGGCGGAGCGATCGTGAGGATGAGTTCGGGCAGCTGGAGACGGCGATCTTTCTCGAGCAGCACCTGGGTGAGGCTGCACGCGCAGCGGCCGACGGCTGGGGCGGTGATCGCTACGCGTTGCTGGTCGATCGGCAGGGCAGCAACGTGCTGTACTGGCGAAGCGTGTGGGACTCGCCGGAAGCAGCGGACCGGTTTGCTGCTGCGGTGAAGCGCGCGGCGGAGGTTCGCCCCGACAGGGATGTTTCCGTCGACCGTGCAGACATCGGCGGTAAGGCGGGAGTGCGCGTGATCGATGCACCTGCTGGTACGAACGTGGACGCGCTGGTGCAGATACGCTGATGCAGAATGGCAGCGGCTGCCGCGCAGGTGGCCGGCAGATCGACGGCGTACGGATGGCTCACTTGGTGCATACAGGCGCGTGTCAGCGTCGCCGACCGCAGTGTCCCGATTGGAGAATACGATAGCACGTCCCGCGATGACCGCCGACTTCACGATCGGCGTCGAAGAGGAATACCAGCTGGTCGACCCCGCGTCGGGTGCGCTGCGCAGCCGTGCGTCCGACCTGCGGCGCGAAGATTGGACCGGTGAGCTGGTTGCGGAGCTGCAGGAGACGACGATCGAGATCGGCACTCCTGTGTGCAGCAACATGGCCGAAGCGGAGGAGCATCTGCGCCGCCTGCGGTTGCAGGCGGGTACCGTCGCCGCGTCGCACGGGCTGGCTATTGTCGCAGCCGGTGTTCACCCGTTCAGCACCTGGGAAGGCCACGAGAGGCCGCCGCTCGAGCGGTATCGGGCCATCGAGGCTCGCTACGGCCGCATTGCCCGCGATGAGCACATCTTCGGCATGCACGTGCACATCGGCGTCCCCGAGGGCGTCGACCGGCTCCACCTCATGAACACGCTGCGCCACTACCTGCCGCACATGCTCGCATTGTCAGCGAGCTCTTCGTTTTTCGAGGGTGCGGACACCGGCTTCGCGTCCTATCGCACGATACTGTGGCGGCGATGGCCGAACTCAGGCATTCCGCCGCGCTTCGAGTCGGCCGCTGCATTCGACCAGTATGTAAGGATGCTGCTCGACGCGGGCGTGATGGCCGATCCGTGGAACCTGTACTGGAGCATGCGGCCACACCCGAAATATCCCACGCTCGAGTTTCGCGTGATGGACGTGTGTCCGAGCCTGCGCGATGCAGCTGCACTGACGGCGTTCGCACGCGCGCTGGTGCACGCTGCCGCTACGGGTGCGCTCACGGATGGTGTGCCCGGCGGCCTGGGGGCATCGCTGGAGCAGGAGCTGCTGCGCGTAAATGAGTGGCGTGTCGCCCGCGACGGTCTCGACGGCAGGCTGATGGACACTGCCGGGAATGGTGGCCACCTGCCCGTCCGTGATGCAATTCGTATGGCTCTCGATCGCATCAGCCGGTCCGCCGAGGAGCTCGGCGATATGTCCGCGCTCGCGCATGTCGAGCGCATCCTCGAGCGTGGCAATGCGGCGCAGCGCCTGCGCGTGATCCATCGCGAAGGCGCGACACTGCGCGGGCTCGTCGAGTGGCTGGCCGCGGAGAGTCTCGTGGGGACGGGGCTGGACCGGCGCAGCGTGCAGCGGGATTCGCGATGATAGCGCGCGAGCGGCATGGGGCGCGCATACGTGTCGATGCGATGGCCATCGCCGCACCCGGGTACGACGTCATCGTCCGGCACGGTGCACTCGCCGAGCTGGGGGAGCGCATCGCGGCCGCCGCGCCCGCCGCCGCATACGCCGTGATCACGCCGCACTCAATCCACGAGACGGTCGGCGCGCGTGCGCTCGCAGATCTCCGTGCAGCGGGGCTCCATGCGGAGCTGCTCGCGTTCGATGATCGCGAGGTGAACAAGACTCGTGAGACGTGGGCTGCGCTCACCGACCGCATGCTGGAGCTGCGGTTCGGCCGTGACTCGTGTGTGGTCGCCGTGGGCGGCGGTGTCACCGGCGATGTCGCGGGATTTGTCGCCGCCACCTACATGCGCGGCATCCCGTTCGTCCAGGTGCCCACGACCCTGCTGGCGATGATCGATGCATCCATCGGAGGCAAGACGGGTGTGGACACGCACGCGGGCAAGAATCTCGTCGGCGCGTTCCATTCACCTGCTGTCGTCGTGATCGATCCTTCCGTGCTGGAGACGCTGCCGGCGCTCCACATTCAGTCGGGTCTCGCGGAGGCCGTGAAGCACGGTGCGATTCTGGACGCCGCGTATTTCGAGTGGATCGCATCGAACGCACGGGACCTGCTTGCGCTCGATGCATCGGCGCTCGAGCACCTCATCGCGCGCTCGGTCGAGCTGAAGGCCGGCATCGTGTCAGCCGATCCGCGGGAGGATGGTCGCAGAGCGATACTCAACTTCGGGCATACCATCGCTCATGCGCTGGAGCGATATGCAGGCTACACCATGTCACACGGCGCTGCGGTGTCCGTCGGCATGTGCGCGGAGGCTGCGGTGGGTGAGGCCGTCGGCACCACGAACGCGGGTACCGCCCAAGCCCTTCGCTCACTCCTCTCCACCCTCGGCCTTCCCACGCGCTCCGGATTCGACCCTGCCGCGCTGCTCGACACCATGGCAATCGACAAGAAGTCGCGTGCAGCCCGGCCGCGATTCGCGCTCCTGCGCAGCATCGGCGAGTGCGCTGTGGATACAAACGGCATGTGGACGCATGCGATCGATTCACAGGTGCTCAAGCGCGTTCTGGAAGAGACTGCAGTCGCCCACGATCGCGTTTGACTGCCCCTTGACGCGCACCTATCTTCCAGCCTGCCTCTCGCCGGCTGGTCGCTCCGGCCGGTGGAGCATGGGCGAAACAGTCGCGGAGGGTTGATGGCGCTCGCAGAGCGCGCCGCTGGCCGGTCAGTCGCTGAGGTGCTGGAAGAACGCGCACGGGAGCATCCCGATCGCGCGTTCCTCGTATTTGGCGACCGCCGGCTGACCTATCGGCAGGTCAACACGCGGGCCGCTTCGCTCGCGGCCGCCCTTCACGAGCTCGGCATCGAGCAGGGCGATCGCATTGCGCTCGACCTGCCGAACTGGCCCGAGTTCGTGCTGTCGATGTTCGCGGCAGCGAAGCTCGGCGCCGTCATCGTTCCGCTGAACCCCCGCTACACCGTGCCGGAGCTGCAGTACATGCTCAGGCATTCCGAAGCCACAGTCGTAGTGTGCGCCGAGACGTTCAACGGCGTCGACTACCTGCAGCTGTTCGAGAATTTCCTCACGTCGCTGCCCGACCTGCAGTATCTCGTCACGGTCGGGAAAGAGGATCTCTGGTACGACGACCGCATCTACCAGTTCGAGGACCTGGAGTCGAGCGGCGAAGGTCGGGAGGTGCCGGAGGTACACGTCGATCCCGCGGCCGATACGTTCGCGATCGTCTACACGTCCGGTACGATGGGCAAGCCGAAGGGCGTCGCGCTCACGCACGAGAACCTGCTCGTCACGGCGGCTGCGACGGCCGATTCGCTCCAGCTCACGCCCGACGATGTCGTGTTCGGTGTGGCGACCGTCTTTCACGTGTTCGGTCTCGGACCCGGTGTGCTCGGCACGCTCATGGCCGGTGCCGGACTCGTGCTCCAGGAGCAGTTCGACCCTGCATCGGCGCTCGATCTGATCGAGCGTCACCGGGTGACGGTGCACTATGGCGTGCCAACGGTGTACATAACGGAGATGCGGGAGAACGAGAACGCGAAACGCGACCTCTCGTCCCTGCGTGCCGGCATTGTGGCGGGCGCACCCATCGGTGACGAGATGATGCGCCGGATTCGAGCCGACCTGTGCCCGAATCTGTGCGTTGCGTACTCGCTCACGGAGACCGCTTCGACGGTCGCCATGACGCGCGTCGATGATCCGGATGACAAGGCTGTGTTCACCGTCGGACGGCCGCTGCCCGGCAGCGAGCTGCGGATCCTGGATCTGGACGGCACGATTCTGCCCGAGGAGAGTCTCGGCGAGATCGCGATCCGGGGTATCGGCGTGATGAAGGGGTACTACCGTCAGCCGGGCGAGACGGCGCAGTCATTCGATGAGGATGGCTATTTCCTCACGGGCGATCTCGGCATGATCGATGAGGAGGGTTACCTTCATATCGTCGGCCGGCGCAAGGAGCTCATCATACGCGGCGGATTCAATGTGTATCCGCGCGAGTTGGAGGACCGGCTGCACGCGCACCCTGCGGTGCTCGATGTGACGATCGTGGGACTGCCCCACGAGGTCCTCGGTGAGCAGGTCTGCGCCTGTATCCTCCCGGTAGAAGGTGCAATCATCACCGGCGAGGAGATCAAGGACTGGTGTCGAAGCACGCTTGCAGATTACAAGGTGCCCGACATCGTCCGATTTTTCGACTCCTTCCCGCTGACTGGCAGCGGCAAGGTCCGGCGCGTCGAGCTGGCGCGCATGGTGAGCGCGGAGGAATCGAGCCGCAGGCCGTAGGGCCTGCGAAACGGTCTCGGCGGAACGGTAGATGCGGAACGCACTAACGTTCCGCCGAGACCGTTTCGCAGACCCTACGGCCTGCGGCTCGATTCCTCCGCGCTCACCATCCGCGCCAGCTCGACGCGACGGACCTTGCCACTGCCGGTGAGCGGAAAAGCATCGAAGAAGCGAACGAGATCCGGAACCTTGTAGTCCGCGAGCGTGCCGCGGCACCACTCCTTGATCTCCTCGCCCGTGACGATCGCACCCTCGACGGGCACGACGCACGCACACACGACTTCACCAAGTACATCGTGCGGCAGACCGACCACCGCGACATCCAGCACGGCCGGATGCGCGTGCAGCCGGTCCTCGACCTCGCGCGGGTAGACATTGAAGCCGCCGCGGATGATCAGCTCCTTGCGCCGTC
>DATABQ010000456.1:0-12031 GCA_036259495.1 Longimicrobiales bacterium
CCACACCGATGTTCGACAGCGGTGACGTCGATTCGATGTGGTAGTCGACGTCCTCCACATCGCCGGTATAGCTGAGCGGCATCACGCCGATCCCGCCGCGGACGCCGAAGTAGCGCGTGATGTTCACGGCGGGATCGGCGTAATGCCGCTCAGCTATACCGGCGATGTGGAGGACGTCGACTACCACATCGAATCGACGTCACCGCTGTCGAACATCGGTGTGGACTTCTACCCCGGCTTCTTCGACGTGCGTCTCGGCGGCGGCCTGATGTTCATCAACAACCCGACGACGTTCGATGCACGGTACTCGGGCGAGATCACAATTGGTAACGACACCTACACGGATGAGGAGGTGGGCGCGCTGACCGGTGAGCTGGACCATGGATCGACCGCGCCTTACATCGTGCTCGGCCTCGGCCGGCAGACGAACAAGGGCCTGGGCATCTTCCTGGATCTGGGTGCGGCATTCCTGGATGAGCAGCGCATGACCTACACGACGACGGGCACGCTGTCGGGAAATCCGGACTTCGAGGCTGCGCTTCAGGCCGAGGCGCAGGAAATCGAGGACGAGGTCAACAGGTACGTTAAGGTGTACCCGATCCTGTCCGCGGGCATCAGGTACGGCATCAGGTAGTCGACACGTGGATGGCGCGCACGCGGTCGATCGTGTCCGCGTGCGCCGCCGTCTTGTCGCTGCGGTAGCGCTTCACACGAGCGAATCGCAGCGCCACTCCGCCGGGATAGCGCGGGCTCGACTGTACGCCCTCGAACGCAATCTCCACCACCAGCTCCGGCCTGACGTGCACGATGTGACGATCACGGCCGATCTCGCGCGCCAGCAGCTCGCGCGTCTGCCACTCCAGCACCTCGTCGGTCAGTCCCTTGAACGTCTTGCCGAGCATTACGAATCCGCCGTTCGCCGGGTCGCGCGCGCCCAGGTGCAGGTTGCTGAGCCAGCCCTGGCGGCGACCGTTCCCCCATTCGGCAGCGAGCACGACCAGATCCAGTGTGTCCGCCTCCTTCACCTTGAGCCATGCCCGGCCGCGCCGCCCCGCATCGTAGGACGCGTCGAGCGATTTTGCGACGACACCTTCGTGGCCGGCGGCCTTCGCGCGCCTCATGAACGCTTCCGCTTCCGCAACATCGCCCGTCACGATGCGCGGAATGAGGAGCGGCTCCGGCAGTATCTGATGCATGGCGGCGAAGCGGGTGGTCGTCTGCGTATCGAGCAGTGATTCGCCATCGAGCTGCAGGATGTCGAAGAAGAACGTGGACAGCGGCGTTTCGGTCCGGAGTCTGTCCACGTCGACGCGGCTGCCGAACCTCGACATCGTGACCTGAAATGGTGCGGGCCCGCCATTCGGCCGGAGCGCGATGGCTTCGCCGTCCAGCACGATGTCGCGGACAGGCAGAGCGCGAACCGCCTCGACGATCTCGGGAACGGCGGGTGTGATCTCGTTCAGCCGCCGCGTGTAGACCCGCACGTCATCGCCGCTCCGGTGCACCTGTACGCGTGCGCCGTCCACCTTGTAATCGAGCGCCGCGTGCTCCAGGCGTGACATTGCGTCGTGCATGTCATCCGCAGGGCTCGCGAGCATCGGCTGTAGTGGCCGGAACAGCCGGATGCCGAACGCAGCGACTGCCGCCGCCCCTCCCGCGAGCGCCGCGCGAGCCACATCGCAGAGGCTGCCGGCGATCTGCGCTGCACGACGTACATCAGCCGGCGGCAGACCGGCCGCGCGCGCGACGGCGTCCGCCATGACGCCCTCGAGCGCACCGTGTCGCAGCTCGCCGTAGATCAGGCGGGCGAGGAATTCCTGCTCCGCGGTGGTGGCGCGGGCGAAGAGGTCGCGCAGCGCCTGGACGCGCGCGCGTGCGGACCCCTGCCCTGCAATCGCCGCGATGCGCCCGAACGCGTCGTCCACATCGCGGATCGTGAGCTCCGGCGTTTCGACTGCCTGTGCGTCGCGCGCGTCACGCACGGCTGCGGGTCCGAGACCGATGCGTCCCTGGGGCAGCTCGCCAATGAGCCAGCTGACGGCGATCGCGGCCTCATCGGGCGATGCCTCGCTCAGCAGGTCCGCGAGCCGCGCGATCTTGCGATTGCGGGCGGAGACCTCGCCCGTGTCACGCGACGCGCGGACGACCGCGTCCAGGTTCACGCCGGAGTCATTCCGTGTTCAGCACGCTCGCGGGCGGAGTGCGCGCTGCGCGCCATGCGGGCAGTGCGCTCGCGCCGAGTGCCACGAGCAGGAGCACGATGCTGCCGGAGGCGAACGTGGCGGGATCGAACGGCTGCACACCGAACAGCAGCGACTGCATCAGGCGGCCGAGCACGAGTGCCGCGATGACACCGAGGATGATGCCGCCACCGGCGAGCTTGAGAGCTCCGCTCACGATGAGCCGGAGCACGTCGACGCGGCTGGCGCCGACAGCCATCCGGACGCCGATCTCGCGACGCCTCTGCGCCACCCCGTATGAGATTACGCCGAAGATACCGATGGCGGCGAGCAGCAGCGCAATCGCACTGAACGCGGTGAGCAGTCGTGTCATGAACCGGTCCGTGGCAACCGACGCCGCGACGACATCGGTCATTGGCTGGAGCTGCGATACCGCGAGGCCCCCATCGATCTCGTGAACGGCTGCCCGCACGGCGCTCGAGACCGACAGCGGCTCCGTCGCCGTCTTCACCGTGACCGACATTCCGAGTCGCGGGATCTGCGCCAGCGGGAAATAGATCTCCGGCTCCGCCTGCGCCCGCAGCTGGCCGTGCCGCACGTCTCCGACGACGCCCACCACGGTACCTTCGACGGGCCCGCTGTCACGCGTCCAGCCCATGATGATGCGTCTTCCGATGGGGTCCTCACCGGGGAAATGCCTCGCTACGGCCGACTCGCTCAGCAGCGCTACCGGCTGCGTGCCCGTCCGATCCATGTTCGTGAATGTGCGACCGCGCTGAAGCGGCACATCCATCGCCTCGAAGTAGCCGGGCGTCACGACGCGCACATCGAGCGCCTGTTCCTCACCGGGCGCCGGCGGCTCTCGGCCCTCCACCTCGAATGTGATCCTCATGCCGCTGCCGCCGAGCGGCAGATGCTGGATGGCGCCGACATGCGTCACGCCCGGAACGGCTTCGAGCCGCTCCAGCGCGCGATCCCAGAACGCGACCTGCTGCTCCTCTTCGCCGTACCGCACGGCTGGCAGATTGACGCGGAACGTCAGTGCGTTCTCCGCGCTGAAACCCGGATTCACGGTGCGCAGCTCGCCGAAACTGCGGATCAGCAGCCCGGCGCCGATGACGAGCGCGAACGCCAGCGCGGTCTCGGCGATGACGAGCCCGGCGCGTGTGCGGCCTCCCGCGCGCCCGGCGAGCCCGCGGCCTCCTTCGCGCAGCGATGCCGCGAGTGCCGACCGGCGCACCTGCACTGCGGGCGCGAGACCGAACACCACCGCGGCGAGCATCGACATCGCGAATGTGAACAGCACGACGGTTGCGTCGAGATGCATGCCTGGCATGCGCGGCAGCTCCGGCGGCAGCAGCGCGATCATCGCATCGGCCGCCCACAGCCCAAGCAGCAGCCCTGCCGCACCGCCGGCCACACCCAGCACGACGCTCTCCGTCATGAGCTGCCGCACCAGTCGGCCTGACCCCGCACCGAGCGACAGCCGCACGGCGAAATCGGCCGACCGCGCTGCAGCCTGCGCCAGCAGCAGGTTCGCCAGGTTCGCACACACGATCAGCAGCATGAGACCGACCGCGCCCAGCAGGATCAGGAGCGGCGTACGCGCATCGCCGACATAGTATTCCTGCAGAGGCATCACGGCGCCCGTGTAGCTGGGGTTGTCCATGTCCCCCGCCGTCTTTGCCAGCTCCACGATACGGGCGACTTCCGCCGACGCCTGCTCCGTGGTGACGCCTTCCTTCACCCTCGCGACAACGCCGATCCCGAGCGACAGCACGTTCCCCGGATCGACCATCCACGATTCGAACTGCACGGGAATCCAGAACCGCCACTCCGGCGGGAAGCTCGCATGCGCCGGCATCACGCCGACCACTTCACGCACGCGGCCGTCCATCTCGATCGTGCGGCCGAGAATGTCGGGGTCGGCGCCGTACCGCTCACGCCACACGCCTTCGCTCAGCAGGACGACGTTGCCGTTCCCCGGCTCGTTCTCGCTCTCGTTGAACAGCCGCCCGTGCAGCGGCGCGACACCGGCCACCTCGAAGTAGTTCGCACTGATCACGGCACCCGAGATCTGCTCCGGCTCGCCCGTACCGGCGATCGTCGCACTGCCGCCCGTGAACATCGCCACACCGTCGAAGACGCGACCCTGGTCACGGAGGCCCAGGAATACCGGCACGGAGAAAACGGGGATCGGCTCGCCGCGCAGCACTGCATGAGGGAAGACGAGCTCCTCGGGATCCGTGTACGGCAGCGGCTTCAGCAGGACCCCGTTGACCAGGGTGAAAATGGCGCTGTTCGCGCCGATCCCAATGGCCAGCGTGAGGAGTGCAACTGCGGAAAAGAGAGGATCGCGCACCAGGCGGCGGGCCGCGATCTTCAGATCATTGAGCAGGATTTCCATGTATATCCCCGTAGGAATGGATCAGCCGCTCCATGCGGCGCTGCGGCAGCGTATCGGGAACAATGGTGCCAGGGGGGCACCGTCGTAAGTCATTGATACCGCTGGCGTGTGAAGACGTTCGCCGCTCGGCCGGCGTCCGGGTTCGGGACGAGGATTCGCGAATTCGCTCCTCAGCCGCCGCGCAGAGCGTTGATCTGAGCGGCCAGCTCGAAATCCCGCTCCGAGAGGCCGTCCACATCATGACTCGACAGATGGATCTCCACGGTTTTGTACGCGTTGCTCCAGTCGGGATGATGGTTCATGCGCTCGGCAATCAGAGCGACGGAGGACATGAACCCGAAGGCCTGCACGAAGTCCTCGAACTCTAACCGGCGGTGGAGCCGTCCCTCATCGAGTGTCCAGCCGTCGAGCTGTTCCACTCTGCCAGCGATGTCCGTGTCGCTGATTCGGTCGCGTCTGCTCATGTGACCTCCTGTGCGTTCGTGCTTTTCTCGATATGCTCGATCCGCGCGCGCACCGCGACCGGCAGATTCGTCTTGCCGGCATTCACGTAATCATACGCCACGACCACGCCGCCGCCTTCTGCAACCACGTCGCCGCCCGCGTCCACGATCCTGTATTCCATCGTGAAACGGTCAGCGGCGACGTCACTCGTGCGGGCGCCGACCCGGACCGTAGCCGGATATGCGAGCGGCTTGCGGAATCGGCAGTGCGTCGACGCGAGAATGGGACCGGCCCCGCCCGCCGACTCATCACCGCGGAACTCGATCGCATCGAGATACGCGATGCGGGCGCTCTCGAAATATCGGAAATAGACGATGTTGTTGACGTGGCCGAACGCATCCATCTCGCCCCAGGCCACCGGCACCTCGATCACGATGGGGAAAGCGGCGAGGGCCTCCGCCACGATCAGGTCGCCACGATTCCCACGGCGCGCCCGGTGCCGCAGTCGATCCTGAGCAGCTCGTTCGGCCCTGTGCCGTAGCGGCCGTCCGGGACATCGTAATCCCCGTGGTGGGAGCCCCCGACGGATCCGGAGCGAACGAGGCGGAGTCTCGTCTGGTCCCGCGGATCGATCAGCGGGTTCCGACATGCGTTCTCGACGCCCGCCGCTCCTTCTGCAGTGAGAAATTGCGCCGGCGGGTCGTCGGCCGGCCGCAGAATCGGCGGGTTCGTCGGAAACGTGCTGCTGACAGCGCAAGCCGCGGCGAAGAGAGCGACGCCCGCGGCGACGGCATGCCTGATGTTCATGAAGCCTCTGGTTGTAAGTGCGCGCACGGAGGATAGGCGGCGTCCGGACGCATCGTCAATAGCGGCACTGCTCATGCAATCGCCCGTCCCGGACACCCGAACACGTGGATTCGATGAAGAAGATCGGCTGGGTCGGTGCGCTCGTGCTGCTCGCAATCGCGGGCGTCATCGTGTTCGCGCTCCTGAAAGGCATACACCCTGGGAACGTGGCGGAGATTGTGACCGCCGGCGGAACGAAGCAGCTCCGTGACCCCATGCGTCCCGCGCGCGGCGGAACGCGCGTGCTCGTGTTCGCACTGGATGGTGTGGGCGTCGATGAAATGCATCGTGCGATTAGGGAGGGCGGCGCACGGCACATCGCCGCCCTGCTCGGCAGCGGGCTCGGTGAGGGCATGTTCGCGAGCGGGTACTCCGTGCCCGACGTGCTGACGGTCCTGCCTTCCACCACGCTCGCCGCATGGGCTTCCGTGTTCACGGGCGAGCCGCCCGCGCGCACCGGTGTGCCCGGCAACGAGTTCTTCGTCCGCGAGGAGCGGAAGTTCTACGCGCCCGCGCCCGTGACCGTCCCCGAGGCGACGCACGTGCTGAGCACATACTCCGATGACCTCATCGGCAGTGTCCTCGCCCTCCCGACGCTCTATGAGCGCGCCGATGTGCGATCGTACGTAGCCCTGTCGCACATCCATCGCGGTGCGGACCTGCTGGTGCTTCCGGATGTGTCCGCGATGGCTGAGATCGCGCTGTCACTCGTCGCAGGCGTGACCGACGGCGCGGACGATGAAGGGGATGAGTCCGATGAAGTCGACGGTGAGGAACATGCCGAGCTCGATGCTGCGTCTGTCGAGATGCTGATCGAAACGATGGATGAGCATGGTCCCGCGGATCTACAGGTGGTCTACTTCCCCGGCGTGGACCTGTACACCCATGTGGCGAACGACCCGATCGAGGACCAGCGGGAGTACGTGCGCACCATCATCGATCCGGCCGTCGGTGCCGTCCTCGCCGCGTACCGCGATGCGGGCATCCTCGAGGAGACGTGGATCGTGTTCGTATCCGATCACGGCCACACACCTGTGCTGGAGGATGACCGGCACGCACTCGAGGCGGAGGGTGACGACGAGCCACCGGCAGTGCTGGAATCTGCCGGGTTCCGCTTGCGACCGCTGTCACTCGATGTCGACGAAGACGACGACTTCCAGGCGGCGTTCGCCTACCAGGGTGCGTTCGCGTACATCTACCTCGCGGACCGCTCCACCTGCACCGACGAGGGGATGCCGTGCGACTGGTCGCGCGCGCCGCGTCTCGAGGAGGATGTGCTGCCGGTCGTCCGGGCGTTCGATGAAGCGAATCGCACCGGCGCGCACGTGCCGGCGCTGCGCGGCACGCTCGACCTGATCCTCGCGCGTGAGCCGCGGCCACCCGGCACCGACGCCTTGCCGTTCCAGGTGTGGGATGGCAGCGCGCTCGTGTCAGTGGAGGACTACCTGGCGCAGAATCCCAGACCCGAGCTCCTGGATCTCGCGCGTCGGCTGCGCGGTCTCGGCGCGGGTCCGCACGGTCACCGCGCAGGCGATGTGCTGCTGCTCGCGCGTTCGGGCGCCGCGCGGCCGATCGAGGACCGCTTCTACTTCTCCGGTCGCTACCGCTCCTGGCACGGAAGCCCGCAGGCGCAGGACAGCCGCATCCCGCTGATCGTCGCGCGTCCCGGCTACAGCGGTGCGGCGATACGCGACGTCGTCCGGCCGGTGGTCGGCGCGCGGCCGACACAGCTGGATGTGGTTTCGCTGATCGAGGCGCTTCTCGCCCGCTGACGCACGTCGAATCTCAGTTGCCGGCCGCGGGCTTCAGTTGCCTCCGCCGGCCGGTGCGGCGGCCGCGTCGGCCGTCACCGGCGTTACGCTGCGATTCCTGAACTGCTCGTAGAGCTGCGTGTGCTTCGACGCCAGCGGCACTTCCTCGCCGCCGATCCACATCTGCTCCACCTGCGAGAGGATCTGGAGCGGATCGCCCGTCGTGATGATCAGGTCCGCACGCTTGCCGGGATCGATGCTCCCCAGGACGTCGTCCAGACCGAGAATCTCCGCCGCACTCAGTGTCACGGCGCGGTAGGCCTCATCGCGCGGCATGCCGTAGGCGACCGCCTTCGCCGCGGCGTACGGCAGGTTGCGCAGCTCGCTCGCACCCTCGGGGCTGAACGATGTCGTGAACGATACCGTGACGCCGTTCGCGCGCAGGATCGCCGCGTTTCGCCACGCAGCCGTGATCGGATCATCGCGGAACGGGGTCGGCTCGAACGTGGAGCCGACGATCACGGGGATGCTACGCTCAGCGAGCTCCGGCGCGACATGGTACGCCTGCGCACCTCCGCCGACGACCGCCCGCACGGTCGGGAACGAGTCCAGAAACATGAAGAGCGTCCGCAGATCGCGCTCGCTGTGAGCGACGAAGATCGTCGGCGTCGCTCCCGTGACGACCGGCACCATCGCCTCGAGCAGGACGCGGTCCGATGCATCCACGTTGACTTCCCACGGTGCGGTCGGATCCCGCAGCGCACTCGGCCGGGCCGCGAACAGCTCCGCGCGGCGGAACAGGTCCATCAGGCGCAGCAGATCATCGCCATCCAGCTTCGGCTCTTCCCAGTCGTCGCCGCGGGGGCTCGGGAAGTCGATGACGACCGCGTTCTCTGCATCGATCGCCATCTGCTCCGGCGTGTCCCCCTTGAGTGCGATGACGGACCCGGTGCCCCGGACCGTCCCCGTCGCAGGAGCGGTGAGGATGCTCGTGATGCCGTTCGCGCGGCCGACGAAGATGCCGTCGCTGTAGGAGTTCACGCTGAACAGTGCGCGCATGTGGGGATTGAACGCGCCCACCTCGCGGTCGTCGCGTGCGGAGCTGATCGACTCGATGTCGATCATGCCGACCGACGTCAGCGGATCGATCATCCCGGGATACACGTGCCTGCCGGACGCGTCCACCCGGCGTGCCGCCGCAGGAACGCTCACGTCAGCGGCCGCGCCCACCGCCTCGATGACTCCATCCCGGATCAGCACGGTGCCGTTCGCGATCGGTGACCGGCTGACGGGATGCACGGTACCTCCGATGATCGCGACCACCGGTGAGCGGTCGATCGGATCGGTCAGCTTCTGTACGACCGGCACCGACGGCACCTCGCTCACGATCGGGAGATCGAGCGCCTGGAGCGGCGCCGCCGGCGCAGGTGCCACGGCGGGTGCATCCGCGATGCGGCGCACCGGCTCGCCGCGCTCCGCTTCCTCGTTCGTGCGGTCGTAATAGACGATGCCGTCGATGATCGTCTTCTCCACGCGCGTGAACGTGTTGAACGGATCACCGTTGAGCAGCAGGATGTCGCCGTTCTTCCCGACCTCGAGCGAGCCCACGAGGTGATCGATGTGCAGCTGCTTCGCACCATTGAGCGTCATCATCTGCATGGCGTCCTGCTTCGACACGCCGCCGTACTTTACCGGCTTCTGCATCTCGTACAGCATCGACGCCTGGAGCCACGGGATGTCGGAGTTGAGCGATGTCAGGACACCCTTCTCGTGCATGATCGCGGCGTTGTAGGGAATCGCCTCGAACGCTTCGAGCTTGTACATCCACCAGTCGGAGAACGTCGAACCGCCAGCGCCGTGAGCCGCCATCTCGTCAGCGACGCGATAGCCCTCGAGCACGTGCGTGAACGCATCGATCCTGAACCCGTATCGCTCCGCAACGCGCATGAGCATCAGGATCTCGTCGGAGCGGTACGAGTGCGCGTGCACCCGTATGCGGCCTTCCATGATGTCGACGAGCGTCTCCAGACGGAGGTCGCGCCTCGGAATCGTCCCGGCCTCGTCGGGATCGCGGCGATACTCCTCCCACGCCTGCTGGTACTCACGCGCGGCCGTGAACGCCTGATCGTACACCGCCTCCACGCCCGCACGTGATGCCGGGAACCGCTGCGTCATGCCGCTCCGGTTCTTCTGCGTCACGTTCTCACCCAGCGCGAACTTCACCGTGCGCGGCGCCTCGGCGATCAGCAGCTGATTCGCGTCGTCGATGCCCCAGCGCATCTTGATCGTCGCGCCCTGTCCGCCGATCGGGTTCGCGCTGCCGTGCAGCACCTGTGAAGTCGTGACGCCGCCGGACAGCGCCTGGTAGATGCCGAAATCGTCCGGATCGAGCGTATCGATCACGCGTACTTCCGGCACGACGGGCGCGGTGCCCTCGTTCGAGCCACCGCTCATCGCGGTGTGCGTATGCTCATCGACGATGCCGGGCATTGCCGTGAGGCCGCGGCCGTCGATCACGACCGCGTCGTCAGGCGCGTCGAGATCCGCACCGATCGCCGTGATCTCGCCATTGCGGACGGCGATGGACACGTTGTGCAGGACGTCACCCGTGGCGGTCCACAGCGCATCGAGGTTCTCGATGATGAGTGAACCCACCGGCGCCGGCTTCGCCTCCGTCTGCCTGTAGACCTCCTGTGCACGGAGCGGCTGCGCGATCGCGGCCGAAGCCAGTACGAACGCAGCCAGTCGCGTCAGCCTGATCATCATTGTCGTCCCTTTCATGGCCGCGCTCCCGGTCCCGTGCGTCGCGCCTTCCAGTCGATGTCGCCCATGGACGTGCCGAGCACACCGCTCGCTTCGTCGCCGTTCACGTCACCGTTGATCTCGATGTCGAAGCTCTGCCCGCCGATTTGGATCGTCGCATCGAGCGCCAGTGCCGCGCCGCTGATCGTGCCGCTCACAGGCGCAGTGCCTTCCGGTGACTCGATCGTTCCGGTCACCGTATTGCCATCCTGCGTGAGGTTCAATGTGAACGTCTGCGTCTGCGGACTGAGCACCTCGACCGTCCACGTGCCTGCGACGTTTACCGGCTCATCGCCGCTCGCGTCTCCGGCGCCGGAACGTTCCGTTGTGGCGCCCTGCTGGAGAACGCCCTCGACGAACGTGTAGAGGATGCGCGCGTCTTCGCTGAATACCGGCCGATCCGCGACCGTGAATGTGGCCGCCGAGCCTCGCTCGACGTGCGCGAGCTGCGGCACACCGAGGAGTGCGGCCGGTGTCGTCGTGAGAGCCCGCAGTGCATCGGCCTCGCGCAGGCCATACTCGATCGCCTTCGCGACTCCTTCGCGCAGGTCCTCACTGCCGGCGCTCACCAGCGCGAACGTGACGCCCGCATCGGCAAGCCTGCCGGCGTTCGCATAGATATCCTCCAGCTCCTTCCTCTCGCGCGCGGCCGCAGGCGCGAGCGGCTCCGACGCAGCGTCTTCCTCCGGCTCGTCCGGGTCCCACCGTTCCGGCTCCGGGAAATCGAGCGAGACGAGCACCGGCACCTCCGCCGCTCCCAGCTCGTCCGCCACCTTCCACGCCTCCGCGCCGCCCACGATCACGGGACGGAACCCGAACTCGCCGGCGAGGCCGAGCACGCGTCGAATCGCGTTTGCGTCGTCCGCTGCGAAGTAGACGCGCCCGTTCGAGCGCAGCAGCTCCTGCACGATGTCCATGTCGGCGTCGAATGACGGTGCCGGGCCCGCTCCATTCGCACTCCGTGCCTCTGCAACGGCCATCCGATGCTGTGCGTCCAGGAACGTCTGCCGATACCACGCGATCACGCCCATCTGTGTGCTCGGGTAGGTGCCGCGGCTGCCGCGCAGCGACATCAGCGGCGCCAGCACGGGATCGAGCACGAGATCCTGCGGTGATTCCGCGTCCGGCCGGAGCAGCACGAGCACGCCGCGTCCGCTCATGAGCGGCTCGTTCAGCGTGGGATGCACGGCGACGGCGACGATGCCGTCCTTCCGCAGGTCTTCACCGTCATCGCCCGTCGCGTTCACGTAGTCGATGACGCGACGTGAAGGCATGAACCCCTGGAGCGTACGCGGCGGATCCCACGAGCGGACGCGCGAGCGATCGGTCGTGTCGCGGGGGAACTCGAACGGTATAGATCCCGCCGCGTCGACAAATCCCGGGTAGACGTAGAGCGTATCGCCGTCGAGCACGCGCGCATCGGCGGGGACGGCGGCGTCGCGCGCGAGCGCCTCGATCCGACCGGCGCGCACGATCAGCGTCTGTCCCGCCTCGCTGCTGCCGTCCGGCCGCACCACCGTCACGTTGCGGAGCGCGTACGCCGCCGGTGCGGGAGCTTCCGTGAACTGCGCCTGTGCAGCGGCCGGGAAAATGAGCGCGAG
>DATABQ010000457.1:0-4464 GCA_036259495.1 Longimicrobiales bacterium
ACGGCTCGTGTTCCTCGAGGTACAGGGCGACCTGCTCGTCACTTACGGATCTGCGCAGCGGCAGCACGATGAAGCGCGTGATCAGCGCGAGCACGGTCGCAATGGAGATCACACGGAACACGATCACCGCCGCGGCCGAGAAGTTCATCCTTTCCAGGCCGTAGGCAGCGGCCATGAACAGCACGATGGCCGCCGCCGTCGTGATGAGCAGCCCGCGCAGCAGCACCTTCATGCGCCACCGCCGGCGAACGGCTCCGATGACGTCCATCAGACGGGCGCGTGTCGCACGCGCATTGAACGAGCCGCTCATGTCCACCTCACCGTAGTGCGGGCCGCGCCGCGCGGCGGTTCGCGAGAACCGCCTCGGCTGCCAGCAGTGCGAATACGACCAGCAGCAGGTACCACCAGAGTGCCTGCCGCTTTTCCTGTTCCTCCGGCGCGAGCGAAACCGACGCGTTCCTGCGCGTGTCGGACGCCGTGGCAGTGAGGGCGCTCACCAGCTCCGTCGGATCGACCACGCTCAGATCGGACTCCGCAACATCTACGTTGACTGCGTGCTCGCGCAGCGTGCTCCCGCCCGCGCGTGCCTCGCGTACCTCATAGAAACCCTGCTCCTCCAGCGCCACCAGCGTATTTGCTGCGGCGATCTCGATACGACCGCCCGCCGGCGTATTCACCACCAGAGGCACATCGTCGGCGACCGCGACATCGACGATCTGTCCAGCCGTGCTCCACGGACGCGCAGGTGTAAACCCTGCTGCCCGCTTCACGATCTGATGCATCAGTGGCAGGTAGATCGGCTCGAGCGCCAGGTTAGTCCAGTACGAGTCCAGCGTGCTGCCCCACACCAGCGCACGGCCCTCTCCGATAGGCCGCTCCACGAGCGCGACAGCGCCATCGTCGAAGCGCGCAAGAATCGTGGCGCCGGTCGAGCTCGTGTCCCCCGCCGCCCTGGCGTCCGCGGCAGGCACGGGACGGTACCGGTAGAAGCGCGCGGCACCGAATGCTCCGGCGCGCGGCGCGCGGAACAGCTCGAACACCGGGTGCGAGTACTCCAGAAAGCCCAGCCGTGCACCTCCATCATCCACGCGGTCGACCACGGCTTCGGGCACACCGCCGCCGATCTCGCGGGCGGCATCGCTCCAGGCAGCCGCGGACGTACGGTCCCCCGTCGCCAGCACCAGTCCACCTCCCGCGCGTATCCACTCGATGAGACGACGGCCTGCGTCGCCATCGGGCGGCACCACATCGTTCAGCACCACGACGTCCGTGCGCTCCAGCTCCGCCGCGGTCGGCGCGCCGCCGCGCCTGATCGTGACGGCGAACGGCGGGTCCTCCGCAAGCTCGAGAGCGCGACGCAGGTACAGGCTCGCATCGCGCCCGGAAGGCTCGATCACCAGGACGCGCAGCCCCGGCGCCGCCTCGAGCATGAAATGGAACGCGTCGTCGGCCGGCAGCGCATCTCCACCCGTGCGCACCGTAGCGCGCAACGCCCGCTCATCGAGCGTCACCGGATCCAGCTGCACGGCCGACGTGCCACCGGCCGGCACCGCCGCCTGTACCGTCTGGAGCGTCCGCTCATCCACCTCGAACGAGACGGCCACGTTCGCAGCGGACTCACCGCTGTTCGAAAGGTGTGCAACGGGCGAGATGCGCTCGCGATCGCCTACACGTGCGCGGTCCAGCGTCACGTGCGTGACCGTGATGTTTCCGGTCGCCGCCCCGGCGATGTGCACGGGCCGCAGTACCGCGCCGGCCGGCAGCTGCGCTCCCGCCGCGCCATCCCAGCCGGACCGCTGGAAATCGGAGATCAGCACCGCATCGCGACGCTCCAGTGCGGAAGCGGAGAGGATGCTCTGAGCGAGCTTCAGCGCAGGCGTGTAACTGGTGACGCCAGCCGACACGCGCAGGGTATCCAGTGCGCTCAACAGCCGTGCGCGCTCCGTCGTCGGCTGCATGATCGCCGTCGCGCCCGCATCGAACACGACGAGCGATGCGCGGTCTTCCGTACCGAGTCCGTTGATCGCCTCCCGTGCAGCCGCGACCGCTCGATCCCACCGGTCGCCATAACCCATGCTGTACGAGCGGTCGATCAGGATGACGACTTCGCGTGCGGCGTCCACCTGCGCCAGTGCGTCCGGACCGCGAGCGACGAACGGCCGCGCGAACGCGCCCACGAGCAGGATCAGCGCGAGACAGCGCAGCGCGAACAACCACCAGTTGCGGATGTGGCGCCGCTTCACCACGGGCTGCGGTATGCGGCTCAGAAACATCAGCGACGGAAACTCCACCGCGTCGTGCCGCTCTCTGCGAATCAGGTGGATCAGCAGAGGCACGGCCAGCGCTGCCAGGCCGATCAGGAACGCGGGAGTGAGCAGACTCATCGGCGCCCCCCTCCGGAACGGGCCGTGCCGCGCGTCAGCCGCTCGCGCGCGGCCAGGTATGCGAACAGCGCAGCATCCAGCGGAGTCGACGTGTCGAACAGCGCGTAATCGATGCGCTGCTCCGTCAGCTTCCGCCTGATCGCCGCGATGTGCTCCTGCATCAATGCGCGGTAGCGCTCGCGCACGGCCGGCGTGATCACAGGGATGCGCTCGCCAGTTTCCAGATCCTCGAAGCTCGTCGCCTCATCGAGCGAGGAGCCCCCCGCCGCGCCTTCCAGGTCGATCTCCGTCTGGTCGAGCACGTGGAATACGATGACGTCGTGCCCCCGGTGCCGCAGCATGCCGATCGCCGACTGCACACGCTCCGGATCCTCATACAGATCCGAGATGATGATCACGAGTCCGCGCCGGCGCAGCAGCTCCGTCGCCTTGCGCAGCGATCCGTCGAGGGACCCCGGCCGCTCTGCCCGCACGCGATCGATCGTGTGCAGCACGACATCGAGATGCTTCGCCGACGGCGGCACGTAGTCCACAATATCACTGTCGAACGTGAGCAGGCCGACGCGGTCACGCTGCTCACGCGAGAAGTACGATAGCGATGCGGCGAGGTACTTGGCATACTCGAGCTTGCGTATGCCGGCGCCCGAGTACGACATCGACTTCGATATATCGAGCAGGACGGTGAAGTTGGAGTTCGTGTCCGCCTCGTACTCCTTGACGTAGTAGCGGTCCGTGCGTGCATACAGGCGCCAGTCGATCCGTCGTATGTCATCGCCGGGGTAGTACGCGCGATGTTCGGCAAAGTCGAGCGACATGCCGAGGTACGGCGCGCGATGCAGGCCGTTGATGAAGCCATCCACGACCGTGCGCGCGAGCAGCTCCAGGTTGTCGATCCGCGAGAGTGTCTTCGGATCGATGAACCCGGTGCCCGGGATGGGCTGGACCGAGTGCCGCAGTCTCACGTCACATCCCCGACTTCGGGACCGGCACCGCTTCGAGCAGTCGCTCGATGATGCTGTCCGTCGTGATCCGCTCCGACTCCGCGTGGAAGTTCGTCAGGATGCGGTGCCGCAGCACCGGATGCGCCAGCGCCTTGACATCGTCGAACGACACGTGCGTTCGGCCGCGCATGAGTGCGCGCGCCTTGCCGCCGAGGACCAGGTACTGCGCCGCACGTACGCTGGCACCGTACGACACCCATTCCTTCACGAAATCCGGCGCGCCTCCGGGCAGCAGTGTGGCGCCGTGCTTCTCCGCCGGTCGGCTGGCGCGGACGAGATTGACGGCATAGCGCAGCACCGGCTCCGACACGGGAACCTTCCGCACGAGACGCTGGAACGCGACCAGATCCTCGCCCGTCACTACGTGCTCGAAGACGTGGTCCTGCACCGCCGTCGTCGAACGCACCACGTCCATCTCCTCCGTCTCGGGAAGGTGCTCGATGATGATCTGGAACATGAACCGGTCGAGCTGCGCTTCCGGCAGCGGATACGTGCCTTCGAGCTCGATCGGGTTCTGCGTAGCGAACACGTGGAACGGCTCCTCCAGCGGATATGTCCGGCCCTGAATCGTGACGCGATGCTCCTGCATGGCCTCGAGCAGCGCCGCCTGCGTCTTTGGCGGCGTTCGGTTGATCTCGTCCGCCAGCACGATGTTCGCGAAGATAGGTCCGGGCGAGAACACCATCTGCCGCCGCCCCGTCGTCGTGTCCTCCTGCACCAGGTCGGTGCCGGTGATGTCGGACGGCATCAGGTCGGGCGTGAACTGGATGCGCGCGAACTTCAGCTCGCGCGCGCCGGTCGACTTGTTCTCCTGGATCACCTCGGTGCCGGTGATGTCCGACGGCATGAGGTCGGGCGTGAACTGCACGCGGCTGAACGAGAGCGACATCGTGCGGGCCAGCGTCGAGATCAGCAGGGTCTTCGCCAGGCCGGGCACGCCCTCGAGGATGCAGTGACCGCGGGCGAAGATCGCGGTCAGCAGCTCCTCGATCACGGCGTCCTGACCGACGATCACCTTCGACAGCTCGCCGCGGATCGCGTCGTAGGCGGTCCTGAGCTTCTGCACCGCCTGGCGGTCC
>DATABQ010000458.1:0-1917 GCA_036259495.1 Longimicrobiales bacterium
GCGTCCGGGGTGGCAGGGACCATACCGCCCCCCCGGTCTACCGCGCAGATCAGCCGCCCCGTCCCTACTCAGGAAGGCTGATTTCCGGCTTCTCGGGGTGGCGTCGATAGATCACGACGATGCGGCCTATGACCTGGATCAGGTGCGTGTCCCTGATACCTGAGACGAGCTGGTCGCCCATTTCACGCGCGTGGCCCGGCGCTGACTCGAGCACCCGTACCTTCAGCAGCTCGCGATTGTTGAGGGCGGCCTCCACTGTGTCCGCGACGGCTTCGGTGACGCCTTCCTTGCCGATCTGCAGGATCGGCTTGACGGCCTGTGCGAGCGATCGCAGGTGCGCGCGCTGGCGCGGCTTGAGCTCCGTCATCACTGCATCATCAGCTTCGCGATCGTCTGAAGCTGCATGTTGCTCGTGCCCTCGTAGATCGTGCCGATCTTCGCGTCACGGTACAGCTTTTCGACAGGATACTCCTTCGTGAATCCGTAGCCGCCGTAAAGGTCGATGCAGTTCGATGCCACGCGCTGGGCCACCTGCGATGAGAACAGCTTCGCCATAGCGGCCTCCAGGATGAACGCGTCACCCGAATCCTTCAGTCGCGCGGCATTGTAGACCATCAGCCGGACCGCCTCGACCTCGGTGCGCATCTGCGCGAGCTGGAACTGCACACCCTGGAAATCGCCGATCCTGCGGCCGAACTGCTCGCGCTCCTGCACGTATCGCGTCGTATGATCGAGCGCGCCCTGGGCGAGGCCGAGCATCTGGGCGCCAATGCCGATGCGCCCCTCGTTCAGCGTCTCGATCGCGATCTTGTATCCCTTGCCGACCTCGCCGAGCACGTTCTCATCCGCCACGCGGCAGTCGTCCATGACCAGCTCGACGGTGGACGACGCGCGTATGCCGAGCTTGTCCTCCTTCTTGCCGACGCTGAAGCCGTCGAGCTCGCGCTCGACCACGAACGCGGTAATGCCGCGGTAGCCCTGTTCCGGATCGGTATTCGCAAAGATGATGAACGTGCCGGCCTCTGCGCCGTTCGTGATCCAGAGCTTGCGGCCATCGAGTCGCCAGCCGCCGCCGTCGGCGCGCGTCGCACGCGTCTGCAGCGCAAAGGCATCCGAGCCGGAGCCGGCCTCCGAAAGTGCGTAGGCACCCACGACGTGCGCCGCCAGCCGCGGCAGGTACAGCTCCTTCAGGTGATCGGTGCCGTAACGCAGGATGCAATTATTGACGAGCGTGTTCTGCACGTCGACGAGTACGCCCACGCTCGGGTCGACGCGCGAGAGCTCTTCGACCACGAGGACTGCGGTGAAGAAGGAGGAGCCCGTGCCTCCGAGCTCCTCGGGCACCTCGATGCCCATGAGGCCGAGCTCGAACAGCTGCGGTATTAGGTCCGGACTCATCGTCGCGTCGCGGTCCATGTCGTGGACGAGCGGTGCGACCGTCGATTCCGCGAACTCACGGACCGTCTCGCGAAACATCTGCTCTTCTTCGGAGAGCAGCGTCAGCGGCTGGCGCGAGACATCAGGCAGTGTGACCGACATATGTAAAGCTCCTGCTCGAGCGGCTGTGACCGGTGCGATGGCAGCGTCGGAAACTACCCTGCTGCACCGAATCCGTCGAGGATGGTCAGCGCGCGCGCAACCTCCGGGTCGGTTCGTGCCCAATGCTCCGCCGCCGCGGCCTCGGCGGTCCGGGAGGCGAGTGCGATGCGGACGAGATGATGCACGATCGCGTCCGTCTGAGCTGGATCGGTGTCAGGCGCCGCAACCGAGTTCCTCGATCAGCACGGCTCTGAACGCGGAGAGCAGCGGCTCGCGCCATGTGTTGTCCGGAGAGGTGCAGGCGGTGATCATCGGGCTGTTCTCCTGGCCGTGGGTGGCCCGCAGGGAGAACGTCTGCGCACGGACCGCGCGGGCCAC
>DATABQ010000459.1:0-15787 GCA_036259495.1 Longimicrobiales bacterium
GCACAGCCTGTCCGGTTACTACTTCCGCCAGACACGGTTTCTCAAGGACCTGGTTCTGACGATCGATCACCTCTCGCCGCACGTGTGCTCGTTCGCGGAATCCACGCCTTCGGATCTCGAGCTCACATTCATTCATCCGGAGGTCACCGGCGGTGGTGGAGGCGGCAGTGGTTCAGGCGGGACGGACGCTGGTAACGGACTGCTCTACCGGAATCTCGATCTGCGGCTGAAGCACCATGTGCGGCCCGCGTCCGTCGAAACACTGCTGATCATCACCAGCCGCTGGCAGGACGATGTGAGGCTGCGCCTGCACTGGTCTCTGACCGCGGATTTCGCGACGATGGACGAAGCACAGTTCGGTGCCGCTCCCGCAACCGCTGTGGAGATCACGACTGCGGCGTCCGGAGTGCGTTTCCGGAACGATGATCGCGGGCTCCATTTCGAAACGGTGGTCACCGGCTCCGGCGCCGACTGGCAGTACGAGCACGGCCGACTCGGTGCGGTGGTGACGCTGCGACGTCAGCAGGAGCTGGAGCTGCGCCTGCGAATCGATGCTCTGGATGCAGCGGATCCGATTGACGATACGGGTTCGCAGGAGCGGGAGTCGAGGTTGGAGGCGTGGCTCGCCTCTCGAACGCAACTCCACTCTGCTGCCGAACCACCGTTCGTCCAGTATGCGGAGCGCGGCGCGATCGATATCGGTTCCCTCGCGCTGCTCGAAGGCGCCCGTACGGAGTGGCTGACGCCAGCCGCGGGCGTTCCGCTGTACCAGAGCCTGTGGGCACGGGATGCTCTCACTGCGTCCTGGCAGGCTGGACTGCTGGACCGTGGCGAGATGCTTCAGGATGTGCTTACCACACTCACGCGACTGCAGGGGGCACGTGACGATCCGCAGCGCGATGAGCAGCCGGGCCGGATCCTCAATCAAGCGAAGACCGATGTCCATTCCCGCACCGGCCGCTCCGGATTCGACCGTTACTACGCGGACGTCGCGAGTCCCTTCATGTTCATCATCGGCCTGGGCTATCACTATGCGCTCACCGGAGACAGGAAGCACCTCGACTCCCGGTATGACGCAGCTGCCCGCGCACTCGAATGGGCGGAGCATTATGGAGACAGGGGACACGGATACATCGCGTATCAGACCCGCGCACCGCACGGTCCACGACACCAGGGCTGGAAGGACAGTGAGAACGCCGTTGTCGACGAAGGCGGGCGGCAGATCGAGCCGCCGATCGCGTCATGCGAGATTCAGGGCTACTGGTATGTCGCACTGCAGTTCATGGCCGTGCTGGCGCTCGTCCGCGGGAGGTGGAAGGAAAGCACGCTCTACTGGCGACGCGCGACCGATCTGAAGACGCGGTTCAACCGCGACTTCTGGATGGACGATGAAGGATTCATCGCATTCGGCCTCGGCCCCGGCCAGCAGCCGATCCGCGCACTCACTTCCAACGCCGGGCAGTGCCTCGCCACAGGCATAGTCGATCCGCTCAACATCCCGCGTCTCGTGCGGCGCCTGTTCGAGCCTGATCTCTTCAGCGGCTGGGGCATCCGCACCCTGTCCGCAGGGAATCCCGCGTACAATCCGCTGGACTATCACCTCGGCAGCGTGTGGCCAGTTGAAAATGCGACGATCATATTCGGCCTCAGAAGATACGGCCTTGATGATCGAGTGCTGCAGCTCGTGCGCGCAGTGTACGATCTTGCACGGCTATGGCCGCAGGGTCGCACCCCTGAGTGCGTTGGCGGCTATGGGCGCGACGAGCTGGCACATCCGGGCGCGTATCCTCGTGCGAACCGGCCGCAGACGTGGAATCAGAGTGTGTGGCCGCTGATGGTGCAGTGCCTGCTCGGTCTGGTGCCTTACGCACCTCTGAATCTGCTGATGGTCGATCCCATCCTGCCACCATGGCTGCCGGAGCTGAGCATCAAACGGCTTCGCGTCGGCGATGCGACAGTCGCAATGCGTTTCCGGCGCGATGCAGACGGACGATCGCACTACGACATCACCGATCAGCAGGGCTCCCTGCACGTGATCAGACAGCCCTGGCTCGAATCATTTTCCGCCGACTCATGGGAGCGGATGGCGGCACTCGTGCAGACCGCCGCACACTGAAGAGGGGGAAGCATGCCGAAGAGGATTGAAGGTCAGGTCATTGTCATCACAGGCGCCTCGAGCGGCATCGGCCTCGCCACCGCGCAGGCAGCCGCACGGAGCGGGGCACGCGTCGTCATGGCCGCGCGCAACGCGGGCGATCTCCACAACGCGGCCGATGACATCAGGCGCGAGGGCGGGGAGGCCATCGCCGTTCAAGCCGATGTCGCCGTGTTCGAACAGGTGGAGCTGCTGGCGAATCGCGCGATCGAGGAATTCGGCCGCATCGATACCTGGGTGAACTGCGCCGCCGTCAGCGCCTATGCGACCTTCGTCGAGCAGCCGCTCGAAGACATTCGCCGGATCATGGACGTCAACTTTCTCGGCCAGGTGCACGGCGCGAAAGCGGCGCTGCCGCACCTGGAGCAGAGTGCCGGCGCGCTCATCTGCGTGGGCAGCACGCTGTCCGATCGCGGCGTGCCCCTCCAGGGCGCCTACTGCGCGTCCAAGCACGCGCTCAAAGGCTGGCTCGATTCACTGCGCGTGGAGTTGCAGCACGCCGGATCCGCCGTACGGGTCACGCTCGTCAAGCCCAGCTCCGTCAACACACCGCTGTTCAACAAGGCGAAGACCCAGCTAGGCGTGATGCCTCAGCCGATCCCACCCGTGTATGAGCCTGAGCTCGCGGCTCGAGTCATATTGCGTGCAGCTGCCGGCGATGAGCGGGATGCGTTCGTCGGCGGGGCCGGCAAGTTTCTGTCGATTACTGAGCGGCTGAGCCCCAGACTCGTCGATGTGCAGCAGAGGCTGCAGGGCTTCGACAGTCAGATGACGACGTGGGCGAAAGGCGCAGACGCTCCGAGCAATCTCTACGACCCCGTCGCGCATGACGGCGGAGTGCGTGGGGATTTCACACGCACATCGCACCGCCGCAGCGCCTACCAGGCCGTCGAGGCCGATGCGGTGGTGTTTTCGCTGCTCGCCAGTTCGGTTCTGGTATTCGGCGCCCAGCTGCTGCAAGTCAGCTCGCAGCGACGCTTCGCGCCCGCGGTCATGAAAACGGCTGCAGCCGCGTTCGCAGGCAAGGCACTGCTGACAGCGTTCTACGAGGGATGATCAGCCGGTCACGCCGCTGTCACGTGAAAAGCGCAGCGCGGCCGGTCGCTGCGCTCACAGCATTCCGAAACCTCGCCGCCGACCAGTTCGGAAACGAGCTCCTCCGCCAGCTGACACGTCAGCGGATGTTTCGCGACCAGATCCGCAAGCGGGCAGCTGTACCCCTGGATGCGGTAGCCGTCACCGTCTTCCACCACTTCAGCAAGACCTCCGAGCGCGGTCAACACCTCAGCGGCGTTCCGACACCGCGTCAGTAAATCGCCGCCCGGTATCGATGCCGCAGCTCCCAGCCGCACGCCGGCCTGCCTGAGCAGCCGCTCGACTCCCGACCGGTCGTGCTCCTGCTCGAGCTCAGTCAGCAGGGCCGACAGAACTGCGTCGTACGGCTTGGGAAACAATCCCTCGGCGTCCGCAGTCGTTCGGTACAGGACCGCGGGCTTTCCCGTCCATTCGCTGCGGGTGCCGCTCTGCTCGATGAGGCCATCCCGTTCGAGCGCCGCAAGGTGCAGACGCACCGCATTGTCGGTGACTCCGAGCTCGGAGGCGAGATCGCTCACCGTCCGCTCCGACCGCCGCAGCAGCGCCACCACACGCCCGCGCGTGCTCTCCAGTATTCTGTCGCGCCAGTTTGAGTTCGCCATCCGGTGTCCTCCTCGTCCTGAAAGGTAATAGCGCGTCACAGGTTCAGCCAGTTTTCCAACAAAGTACTTGACTTACTCACGCGTGTTCCATACGATCGATCGACAGGCGCGGCGCCGCTTCATTGCGTCACGTCGCGGCCGCGGCAGAAATCCGGAGGGAATCGTGGGAGAGCAATCGTCGGAGGTGACCGGGCCCGATTTGCGGATCGGTGTTCCGCTGAAGGATCTGCCCATGGGCGAGGTGCTCGGCGGACATGTGGACGACGAGCCGGTGCTGCTGTATCGGGATGCGGATGGTGTGTGGGCGGTGAGTGGTGTCTGCACACACTACAGCGCTCCGCTGGTTCAGGGACTGGCCGAGGGGGCTGTAATACGCTGCCCGTGGCACCACGCGTGTTTTTCGATGCGAAGGGGAGAGGCGCTGGCGGCGCCTGCACTGAATGCGTTGCGTCGCTGGCGTACGAGAGTGGCTGATGGTCACGTGCGGGTGCTGGAGCCGATCGATGACAGTTCGGTTGCGGTAACGGCGATACGTCGCAATTCAGAGTCGGTAGTGATCATCGGCGCGGGTGCAGCCGGCAGCGCCGCAGCGGAGACGCTCCGGCGGGAGGGCTATTCCGGCGCGGTCACTCTCGTTGATCCCGACCTGGACGCGCCGTACGACCGGCCCAATCTGTCGAAGGACTACCTGGCCGGAAATGCTCCGGAGGAATGGCTGCCGCTGCGCACCAATGAGTTCTACGAAAGGCAGGGGATCGAGCGGCGCACGGCGGGCGCGGTGTCGATCGATCTGGGGCGGCGTCGTGTGTTGCTGTCCACCGGCGAGCATCTGTCGTTCAACAGCCTGGTCGTCGCGACTGGCGGCAGACCTGTCGAGCCACAGCTGCCTGGCTCGACGTCCGATCACGTTCACGTACTGCGCTCGCTCGATGACTGTAGACGGCTCATCGAATCGGCGAAGGCGGCGCAGCGGGTAGTGATCGTCGGTGCGAGCTTCATCGGTATGGAGGCCGCGGCGGCACTGCGTCAGCGTGATCTGGAGGTCGCGGTGGTGGCGCCGGAGCAGGTGCCGTTCGAGCGCTCACTGGGGCCGGAGCTCGGCACGTTGCTGAAATCCGTGCATGAGGAGCATGGCGTCTCGTTTCACATGGAAAGGACGCTGGCGGCTGTGCATGAACACCGCGTTGAGCTCGATGATGGATCGTTCGTCGACGCAGACCTGGTTCTGCTGGGAGTTGGTGTGCGCCCGCGGGTCGATCTGCTCGAGGAAGCGGGGCTCGGCACAGCCGAAGGTGTGGCGGTCGACAGGTTCCTGGAAACGCGGGTGAAGGGTGTGTATGCGGCTGGAGATATAGCCTACTATCCGGAGGTGCGTGCAGGCCGGAATGTTCGCGTGGAGCACTGGGTGGTCGCGCAGCGTCAGGGTCAGACGGTCGCACGAAACATCATGGGCCGACACATCGCCTTTACCGATGTTCCATTCTTCTGGACTCAGCAGTACGATCTGTCGATTCGCTACGTCGGGCATGCTCGCAGCTGGGATGCCGTGAATGTGATCGGCAGCCTTGGGGATCGGGACTGTGCAGTCCACTTCATGAGCGAAGGAAAAGTGCGAGCAGTCGCTACTGTGGGGCGCGACAGGGAATGCCTGGAGGTCGAGCGCTGTATGGAGGTCCAGGGCAGCAAAGATGGCGGGCTTCCCGCAGATGAGATCTCTTCGCGGACAGCGCGCGCTGGTTCCAGCAGCGCCTGAACCCGCCGAGCGTCTGAGCTCGCCCACACGGGATCTGACATCCTGCCGCATGGGGTGAAGGCCAGCGGATCTATTTGCCGGATATTGCGTATCTTCGGAGGCGTGCATAGCGTGTCTGCACACCAGCCACACGGGAGCGGACCGGCTCCCTGGCGCGGCCTTCGTCCGGCAGGAAGATCAGCAGTGAAACCGTGTCCGCTCCGCTCGTCCGGCTTGCTTGCCCTGCTGGCGCTTGCGATTCTGGCCGGCGGGCAATCGGATGGGCGCGTATACCCGGCCGGCGAGCGGGTGGACGCCGTCAGCGCCACCTGGCTGCATGACGTGGGCGCGCCTCTGTCTGCGCGCGCTGCCATAAGCGGCACCTTCCTGATCGAGCCGGGCGACGGGCGCATCACCCGCACATCGCACGTCGGCGCCGTCCGAGCTCCGACGTACGATGCTGGCCGCAGCAAAGTCCTGATCCACGACGGCTGTCACTCACAGTCGTGCCACATGGCTGCCCGACTCGCTCGCGGCGGTATTCACGCCTCTGCACTCGGTACCCCTCCGCCACACGTCTGACCCTCCGTTCGAGTTCGACAAAAGTCAGGTCGTTCTCATCCTCAACCAGGGTTACGTGCAATGACGCAACGATTCGCGTCGCGGCTTGCGCTCGTGCTGGCGACTGCAGCGCCAATGTTCAGTTCGGCCCCGCTGAACGCGGGCGACATTCCATCTGACAGTCGACAGCACGGCGCCGTTGCGGCTGCCATGGCTGCTGCGACGCTCCTGCAGATCGCAGACGATACGAGAGGCACCATCGCTGAAGCGCAGGTGCCGACGGTCCCGGAGCCTCAGGGCTGGCAGGCCGGCCTCGACTCGGCGATGGCGCGGGTCAACGGGCTGATCGGCTCCGTCTTCTTCTTCGACCTGCTCTGGTGGGATCCCGATCTCACCCTGCCGCTCGTCGTCGCGTGGCTCGTTCTGGCAGCCACGTTCCTCACGCTGAGGATGCGATTCATCAACCTTCGCGCGTTCCGGCACGCAATCGCCGTCACGCGCGGGAAATACACGAATCCGGATGAGCCGGGCGAAGTATCGCACTTCCAGGCGCTGAGTACCGCGCTGTCGGCAACCGTGGGACTCGGCAACATCGCCGGTGTCGCGATCGCCATCGGGATCGGCGGGCCGGGTGCAACGTTCTGGATGATCGTGGCGGGGTTCCTCGGCATGACGACGAAGTTCTCCGAATGCACGCTCGCCGTAGCGTATCGCGATGTCGGGCCGCGCGGCACCGTGCTCGGCGGCCCGATGCAATACCTCTCGAAGGGATTCGCGGAACGCGGCGCGGGCGGATTCGGCCGGGTGCTGGCGGTCATCTTTGCGATCCTCTGCATCGGCGGATCGCTGGGCGGGGGCAACAGCTTCCAGGTCAATCAGTCGATGAACGCGCTGCAGGAGACGATTCCCGCTCTGGCGGGGAACGGCTGGGTCTACGGCGTGATCATGACGTTCCTCGTTGGCATTGTGATCATTGGCGGGATCCGGCGCATTGCGAATGTCGCGGACAAGATCGTGCCCCTCATGGCCATCATCTACGTCTCCGCAGCATTGTTCGTGATCATCTCGAACGCGGCCAGCATACCGTTCGCGCTTGGCGAGATCTTCCGGCAGGCGTTCAGCCCCGACGCCGCATATGGCGGCTTCGTAGGCGTTCTGGTGGTCGGCTTTCAGCGGGCGGCGTTCTCCAACGAGGCGGGCGCGGGATCCGCCGCGATCGCACATTCGGCGGCACGCACCGGCTATCCCGTGCGCGAGGGCATTGTGGCTCTGCTCGAGCCGTTCATCGACACAGTCGTGATCTGCACGATGACGGCGCTCGTGATCGTGTTCAGCGGGGCATATGCCAATCCAGCATACGAGGCGCTGATCGCAGGCAATCAGGGTGCAGCGCTGACGTCGCGCGCGTTCGGCGAAAACCTCCCCGTATTCCCGTACATCCTGTCGTTCGCTGTGTTTCTGTTCGCCTACTCGACGATGATCTCCTGGTCCTACTACGGCGAGCGGTGCGCGGTGTGGCTGTTCGGCGCCCGTGCGTCGATGCCCTACAAGGTCCTCTTCCTCGTGTTCGTGTTCCTCGGCTCCGTTCTGACCGCCACGAACGTGCTGGCGTTCGGTGATCTCATGATTCTGGGAATGGCGTTTCCGAATCTGATCGGCGTGTACTTCCTGAGCGGAAAGCTGAAGCGGATGCTCGACGAGTACTGGCAGGGCTACACGGAAGGACGATACCCGATCTATGAAACACCTGTGACCGCGGATGTACCGTCGGCCACCGGAATGGAGAACATTCGACCATGATTGCAGCCATACCTGCCGCGGCGGGTGACGCGATGTCGGTACCGCAGTTTCTGTTCATCCTGATCTGCATCCTCGTGGGTGCGAAGCTGTTTGGAGAGCTCGCGGAACGCGTGGGACAGCCCGCGGTGCTGGGCGAGCTGCTGGCCGGTGTCGTTCTCGGCTCGAGCGTCCTGGGCATTGTGGATCCGGGAGTCGAAGTCGTTCACCTGCTCGCGGAAGTCGGTGTCATACTGCTTCTGTTCCAGATCGGACTCGAAACCGACCTCGGCCGACTGCTCCAGGTCGGAACGGCCGCCGCAGTGGTGGCGCTGGTCGGCGTGTTCCTGCCGTTCGCCGGCGGCTACATCGTGGCCTCCATGCTCGGGCTCGCGACCCTGCCTGCCGTCGTCTGCGGCGCGGCTCTCACAGCAACGTCCGTCGGCATCACTGCGCGCGTGCTGTCCGATCTCGGCCGCCTGCAGGAGCCGGAATCCCAGATCGTGCTCGGCGCCGCCGTTCTGGACGACGTGATCGGGCTCGTCATACTGGCTGTCGTTGCACAGGTCATGGCGGGTGCGGAGCTCACCGCGTTCAGCATCGCACGGACTACCGGCGTCGCGTTCGGCTTTCTCATTGCTGTGCTCGCGCTCGGCAAGCTCATCGTGCCGCCGCTATTCGATGTGATCTCGCGTGTGGGTCGGGAAGAGACGCTCGGCACAATGGCCGTTGCGCTCGCATTCCTGGTCGCATGGCTCGCCGATGCAGTCGGCTCCGCTCTGATCATCGGCGCATTCGCTGCCGGCCTCGTCCTCGCCCCGACTCGTCACGCGCACGTCATCGAGCATGGTGTGCTCCGCCTGAGCATGCTGTTCGTACCGATCTTCTTTGTCGCCGTCGGCGCCGCAGTGGATGTGCGGTCGTTCGCGGATCCTGCCGTGCTGACCGTGGGTGGCGCCCTGATCGCGGTCGCCATCATCGGCAAGTTCGCCGCCGGCTACGCGCCATTCTGGTTCCGTGGAAAGAAGGCCATCATCGGTGCCGGGATGATTCCCCGCGGCGAGGTCGGGCTCATCTTTGCGCAGATGGGTCTCACGAGCGGTGTACTGAGTGCCGGCATCTTCAGTGCGCTCACCATGATGGTGATGGTCACCACCTTCGTCGCACCGCCGCTGCTCCGTCAGCTCTTCCCGCCGATCGACGGCGGATCACCGCTCGATGGTGAAGGGCGTGGCGCGATGGGCGGCGTATCGCGTGTGACCACGGAGGCGTAACGGCCTGATGAACGTATTGCGCAGAGGGGCGCCTGCTGAGGTGCCCGGAAGAGGGCGCAGCCGCGCCGAAACGCACGCAGCACGGCTGCGTCGAGGCCGGGCAAGCGTTGACAAGGCCCCTTTCTCCCGTCAACTTACCGGCTTGTATCCGTTTACGGGGACGCCCCCGTACCATCTCCGTCAATCACAGTGAGTTCGTCGATGTTCGGCACGCTCAAAGGCCGGCTCCTGATCATTGCTGCAGTCCTGATCGCGAGCGCGGTGACCCTGTATGTCCGCGGCATCACGCGCGGTCTCGACCTGAGCGGCGGCATCTATCTCGCCCTCGAGGTGGACGATCCCGAAGGCACGATGACGCCGGAGATGCGGCGCGAGCACATCGACCGCAACATCCACATCCTGCGCAGCCGTCTCGATCCGACGGGCACGGGTGAGCAGAACGTGCAGCGTGTTGGTGATGAGCGGATCGTTGTGGAGCTGCCCGGTGAGACGGACATCGAGCGGGCGCGCCAGCTGATCTCCCAGACGGCATTCCTCGAGTTCAAGCTCGTGGAGGACCTCGCGCCGCTGGTGGAAGCTCTGCCGCGGATGGATCGGGCGGTCGTCGATGCGCTCGGCCCCGAAGGTCTGGGCGAGGGGGAGTCCGCGGATACGACGCGGCAGATGCAACAGGACCTGCGCGAAAGCATCTTCGGTGGTCAGGGCAGCGCCACGGCGGACAGCGCCGTCGCGGATACCGCAGCCGCCGAACCGTCAGCGCGGCCGCTGAGCGACCTGCTGCTCGCGGCAGGTGACGGTGAGATGCAGGTTGCGGAGCAGGATGTGGAGCGCGTGAAGCGCTACCTCGCCCTGCCTGCCGTGCAGGAGCTGATTCCCCGGGACATGGAACTCCACTGGGGCGCGGAGGAGCGGGCGGCAGAAGCGCAGCTGTACCGGTCGCTGTACCTCCTCAGCTCGGAGCCGTTCATCACCGGCGAGCGGCTGCAGAACGCGACGGCCGGTCGCGATCCGCAGTTCAACATGACGACCGTGCAGTTCGAGTTCGATCGCCGCGGCGGTCGCAGGTTCTCGGAGGTCACGAGCGAGAACATCAACAAACGGATCGCCATCGTGCTCGATGACGAGGTGCACAGCGCACCTGTCGTGACGTCGCAGATCGGGACGAACGGCCAGATCGAGATGGGTCAGTCGCCGATGGAAGAGGCGCGCGACCTGGCGCTCGTGCTGCGGGCGGGTGCGTTCTCGGCGCCGCTCGTTGAAGTGGAGAACCGGACCATCGGACCCTCTCTCGGGCAGGACTCGATCGATCAGGGCAAGATCGCCGGCGTAATCGGTATCGTGCTCGTCATCCTCATCATGATCGCGTACTACCGGATGGCCGGGCTGCTGTCGGTCCTGGCACTCGTCATCTACGCCGTGCTCCTTCTCACCGGTCTCTCGATCCTCGGTGCGCCGCTCACGGCTCCGGGGATCGCGGGCATGATTCTGTCCCTCGGCATGGCTGTAGACGCGAACGTGCTCATCTTCGAGCGCATCCGCGAGGAGCTTGCCGGCGGACGAACGGTGCGCGCGGCAGTCGAAAACGGCTTCCAGCACGCGATGTCGGCCATTGTCGACTCCAACATCACGACGCTGCTTACTGCCCTGATCCTGTACCAGGTCGGAACGGGTCCCGTGCGCGGCTTCGCGGTCACACTGTCGATCGGTATCATCGCGTCCTTCTTCACGGCCGTGTTCATTACCCGCACGTTCTTCATGCTGTACCTGGAACGTCGGCGCACGGCTGACGCGATCAGCATTTAAACCGGAGAGTACGGCGCCATGCGACGCCTTTTCGCGAACGCGAATTACCAGTTCATACCCAATCGGCGGAAGGCGTACATCGCCAGCGCCGCAGCCATTCTCATCAGTATCGCCGCCGCAGTGTTCTGGCAGGTGAACGATGGGAGCTGGCTCAACTACGGTGTCGACTTCACGGGCGGATCGAGCATCCGCATCGCTGTGGAGGGCGAGTCCGTCGATGTCACCCAGGTTCGCCAGGTCGCCACCAGCTCCGTCCCCGGCGCGACCGTGACGAGATTCGGGCAGGACAACGAGTTCCTGATCCGGACCCCGGGCACGGGGAGCGATGTGGCGACTGAATCATCGCGCGCCCTGCTCGGCGGCCTGGCCGGCCATTTCGGTGAGGAGAACATCCGGCTCGTCAGCGAAGAGTCGGTCGGTGCAAAGGTGGGTGGGGAGCTCCAGACACGTGCGCTGCTCGCCATCATCATCTCGTTCGTTGCAACGCTGATCTACATCGCGTTCCGGTTCGAATGGCGCTTCGGCGTGGCGGCCGTCATAGCGACGCTCCACGACGTCGTCCTCACACTCGGCCTGATTGCACTCCTGCGCCTGGAAATCTCCCTCACCACAGTGGCTGCCGTGCTGACGATCCTGGGCTACTCGCTCAATGACACGATCGTCATCTTCGATCGCATCCGCGAGAATCTGCATGCGTCGAAGCGTGTCGACTTCAACGCCGTCCTGAACCGCTCGATCAACGATACACTGCCGCGCACGATACTCACGACCGGCACGACGATCGCCACACTGCTCGCGCTCTACCTGTTCGGCGGCGTGATCATTCGCGACTTCGCGCTCATCCTGATCGCCGGTATCCTGCTGGGCACGTACTCGTCCATCTTCATCGCGTCGCCGGCACTGCTCGAGATCGAGAAGCGCTATCCGCACCAGCCGAAGCAGCCGAAGCGCACTCGCGCCCCGGCCGCGAAGCCGAGCCGCGTCTGAGTCGCTGCCAGACCCGCTTTCGCAATCACGTTTCGGGGCCGCCGCGGCTTTGCGCCGGGCGGCCTCGCTCACATCGCTGACATGTTCGATTCACACTGCCATTTGACGGACGAGCGCTTCACCGACGACCTGGACGAGGTACTCGAGCGCGCCTGGGCGGCCGGCCTGAGCGGCCTCGTCACGATCGCCTCCAATGTGGAGGATGCCCGCGCTGCGCTCGATCTCGCGCGCCGCGATCCCCGCATTCGCGCCACGGCCGGTATTCATCCGCACGAGGCAGAGCACGCGAGGGAGCCGGACTACAGCGCCATTCGCCGGTTGGCGGCGGAGCCGGAGGTTGTCGCGGTAGGTGAGACCGGGCTGGACTTCCATTACGACAACTCGCCGCGCGATGTGCAGCGTAACGTCTTCGAGCGGCACATTCAGATCGCCGCCGATACTGACCTGCCACTCATCGTCCACAGCCGCTCTGCGGATCACGACACCGCGGGCATGATTCGCGGTGCGGGCGTCACCGGCGTGCTTCATTGCTTTGCGGGCGGCCCGGAGCTGTTCGATGCTGCGATGGCTGCGGGCTGGTTCATCTCCTTCGCCGGCCTCGTGACATTCCGCAATTTCGACAACACCGAGCTGTTACGCTCCACTCCGCTGGACCGCCTGCTGCTGGAAACCGACAGCCCATACCTTGCCCCTGTGCCGCATCGGGGGCGACGGAATGAGCCGGCGTTCGTCGTGGACACCTGCCGCGCCGCCGCAGCGCTGCGCGGCGAGGATCCCGCAGCGACTGCAGTCGCCGTAACCACGAACGCCAGGCGCTTCTATCGGCTTGGCACACCCGCGTGACTTTCGGGTTCCTTACGGTTATTTTGCCACACGTACCGTCCATCTCCGCGCACTGAACTCCATGCCACGTAGAATCCAGATTCTGCCGGACACGCTGTCGAACCAGATCGCCGCCGGCGAGGTGGTGGAGCGGCCGGCATCCGTGGTGAAGGAGCTGGTGGAGAACGCGCTGGATGCCGGCGCCACCCGCATCGACATCACCGTTCGTAATGGCGGCAAGACGGAGATCCGGGTTGCGGACGACGGGCACGGAATGAGCCGCGACGACGCGTTGCTGAGCCTGGACCGCCATGCGACGAGCAAGATCACGCGTGCGGAGGATCTGCAGCAGGTGCGGTCGTTCGGGTTTCGGGGTGAGGCTCTGCCATCGATCGCATCCGTGTCGCGGCTGACGCTGGAGACCGCCGAGTCCGGCGGGGTCGGCACGCGCGTGCGGGTGCAGGGCGGCCGAATTGCGGGGGTGGAGGAGTGCGCGCGACAGACCGGCACGACCGTGTCGGTGCGCAGCCTGTTCGGCAACGTGCCGGCGCGCGCGAAGTTCCTGCGCAGCGCGGCCGTCGAGACGCGCGGCATCGCGGATGCCGTCATGACGCTTGCCCTGGCACACCTGTCGACGTCATTCAGGCTCGAGTCGAATGGACGGCTGCTGCTGGAGCTGCCGGCAACGAGGGATCTCGCGAGTCGCGTGGCGGTGCTCTGGGGTGACGAAGCGGCCGGCAAGTTCATTCCAGTGGGGCGGACGGAGAACGGTCTCACAGTCGGCGGCCTCGTGGAGCGGCCGGATGCTGCGCTCGCCGGACCGCGCCGTGTGCATCTGTTCGTGGACGGCCGTCCATTTCGTGATCGCGATGTGGTGTCGGCGGCCGAGCGCGGCTACCGGACGACGGTCCCGCACGGTGCACGCCCCTCGCTCCTGCTGTACCTGAAGGTGGAGGCGGGAGCGGTTGATGTGAACGTGCACCCGGCGAAGCTCGAGGTGCGGTTCACGGACCGCGCGAGCGTCGATGAGTGCGTGGAGACGGCCGTACGTGATGCAATGAGCCGGGTGGACAGCGCGGCGACGCTCGATCGCCGTCCGACTCTTCCGCAGCTTCGGCGTGATCCTGCGCCCGCCATCGGGTCAGGTGCCGCCGAGGCAGGGCAGCTCGCGTTCTTCGTTGCCGCCGCCGAACGACGCCCGCCCGACGATGCCGGTGAGGCGAATGCCGGACAGGCTGTTGCCGCCGGTGTGGTGGAGGAGCAGGACGGTCCGCCGCTGCTCTGGCAGCTGCACGATTCCTACATCCTCGCCGAAACCCGCACCGGTCTCCTGATCATCGATCAGCACTCGGCTCACGAGCGGATCCTGTTCCAGGAGCTGATGGAGGCCTTCGACCGTGGCGGCGCTGCGAGTCAGCGGCTGCTGTTCCCGATCACACTGCGTCTGACGCCCGCGGAGTACGCGCTGGTGGTTGACGCGCGCGAGCTGTTCGAGCGTACCGGCTTCGAGGTGGAGCCGTTCGGCGGCCGGACGGTGATCATGCATTCGGCGCCCGCGCCGCACCCGTGGTTCAATGCGGAGCGCTGTGTACGTGACATGGTCGCAGAGCTTGCCGCCGGCAGCGAGCTGACGCGGTCTGCGCGGACGCAGTACGAGCGCATGGCAATGACGTTCGCCTGCAAGGGCGCCATCAAGGCCGGGCAGCGCATGTCGACGCGCGAGATGGAGGAGCTCTTCGAACGCCTGTTCGCGACCGACCTGCCGTACCACGATGTCCATGGCCGCCCGACCGTGATCCGCCTGTCGCTCGATGAGCTGGAGCGCCGATTCGGACGACATGGCTGATGACGCGCTCGTCATCACCGGCCCCACCGCCAGCGGCAAGACGGCAGTAGCCATCGAAGTCGCGCGCCGCCTGCTGGGCGAGATCATTTCAATGGATTCCCGCCAGGTCTATCGCCGGATGGACATCGGCACGGCGAAGCCGCCCCGGAACGAACGCAGGGGAGTACCGCACCACGGCTTCGATCTCATCGACCCCGACGAGCGCTTCAACGCCGGCCGGTTCGCCGTGCTGGCGCGTGGCTGGCTGGACGACGTGCGCGCTCGCGCCAAGGTCCCGGTCCTCGCCGGCGGCACCGGCTTCTTCCTTCGTGCACTCACACATCCGATGTTCGACGAGCCGGATCTGGACCCCTCCCGGAAAGAATCCTGGAAGCGATACCTCGGCCGGCTCCCGCTCGAGGAGCTGAGGCGCTGGAGCCGCGCGCTCGATCCGGACGCGGCTGAACGGACGCAGGATCGTCAGCGGTTGTCCCGCATCGTGGAAGTGGCGGTGTTGACCGGCCGCCGCCTCCACTGGTGGCAGCGCAATGCCCCGGCTTCGGCACCCGCTATTGACCCGCGCGTGTTCGTTCTCGACCTTCCGCGCGACGATTTGTACCGGCGCATCGAGGTGCGTGTCGATCAGATGATTGCGCAGGGACTCGTCGAAGAGGTGCGTGACCTCATGCGGCTCGGCTATGATGACGGCGCGCCGGGAATGAAAGCGACCGGCTATGTCGAGCTGGTGCCGCACGTGCGCGGCGAGCGCAGCCTCGATGAGGCCGTGTCCATGATCAAGGCGGCGACCCGGCGCTATGCACGGCGTCAGACTACCTGGCTGCGGCATCAGCTCCCGCCGGGTGCAGTATGGCTGGATGCGCGCGCGCCAGCGGACGAGCTCGCCGATCGCATCGTCAGTACGTGGTCACAGGAGAATTCGTGAAGATAGGGATCAGCTGCTATCCGGTGTATGGCGGTTCGGGGGTGGTCGCGACCGAGCTCGGGATGGAGCTCGCGCAGCGGGGTCATGAGGTGCACTTCATTACGTATGCGCAGCCCTTCCGGCTGCCGTACTTCATGGAGCGCGTCTTCTACCATGAGGTGGAAGTACCCAACTATCCGCTCTTCGAGCACCCGCCATACAACCTCGCGCTG
>DATABQ010000460.1:0-3196 GCA_036259495.1 Longimicrobiales bacterium
GCTGACCACCCGCCCGTGCGGGACGCGCCGCACCATGGCGTAGACGCGTTCGGTGAACGTGCTCATGCGCGACAAGATAAGCGCCGCGCCGGCGGCGTGCAGCCGCCGCCTGCACGACTGGCTCACGCACGCGCGCATCCCTACCTTTCCGGCATGGCAGAATCGCAGATCACGATCCTCATCCGGCTTGCGGCCGAAGTGACGATCAAGTCACCGCGCACGCGCACCGCATTCCTGCGGCGGCTGCGCCGGAACATCGGCGACGCACTGCGTTCGGCCGGCATCGAGTACAGCATCGAGCCTGTGTGGGGGCGGATCTTCGTCCGCGCATCGTCACATCTCGCACTGCCCGTGCTCGCGCGCGTGTTCGGCATCAGCTCCATCTCCTCCGTGGAGCGCGAGATCGCCGCCGATCTCGAGACCATCCTCGGCGAGGGTACCGCACTGTTCCGCGATGCGGTCGCCGGCAAGACGTTCGCCGTGCGCGCGCGTCGCGTCGGCAAGCATGACTTCCGCTCGCTCGACATCGAACAGCAGCTCGGCGCTGCTCTGCTCCCCTTTTCCGGCGGCGTGGACCTGTCGAACCCGCAGACGACAGCGTACATCGAGGTCCGCAACGAGAAGGCCTACCTCTTCTCCGACCGCATTGCCGGCGCGGGCGGACTGCCGCTCGGAGTGGAGGGCAACGCCATCTCGCTCCTTTCCGGCGGCTTCGATTCCGCCGTGTCGTCGTGGCTGCTGCTCAAGCGCGGCGTCGCTCTCGACTACGTGTTCTGCAACCTGGGCGGCGATGCATACGAGCGTGCGGTAGTGCAGGTCGGGAAGGCGATCGCCGACGACTGGAGCTACGGCACGCGACCGCACCTGCACGTGATCGACTTCGCGCCCGTCCTCGACGAGCTGCGCGCGAAGACCCGCGCATCCTACTGGCAGGTCGTGCTGAAGCGGTTGATGTATCGCGCTGCATGCATGGTGGCCGAGGACCGTCGCGCGGAAGCGATCATCACGGGCGAGGCGGTCGGTCAGGTGTCATCGCAGACATTGTCGAATCTGCGCGCCATACAATCCGCCGCATCGCTCCCCGTGCTGCAGCCGCTCATCGGCTTCGACAATGAAGAGATCATCGAGCGCGCGAGGGCGATCGGCACCGCCGCGCTGTCCGAGCAGGTCAAGGAGTACTGCGCGATCGCGCCAGGCCATCCGGTCACCGCCGCGACCGTCGCGCGCGTCGACGACGAGGAAGTGAAGATGGATCTGACCGTGCTCGACGCCGTCGTCGCGGCCCGCAAGATGCTCGACCTGCGCGCCCTGCTCCCCGCCGACCTGGCCGCACCCTACCTCTTCATCGAGGATGTGCCCGACGACGCTGTGATCATCGACACGCGACACGCGTCACAGTACCGCACGTGGCACCTCAAGGGCGCGCGGCACATGGAGGAATGGGAGCTGCTCCGCGACTTCAAGCGTCTCGACAAGAAGCCGGTTTACGTGCTGTACTGCTCACACGGCATTCAGACCGCGTACCTCGCGGAGCGGATGCAGCGGCAGGGATACGAGGCATACTCGTTCAGGGGCGGCGCGCGCGGTGTGATGAAGTACGCGCAGGAGAAGGGGCTGAACCTGTCCCTGCTGAGGTAGTCGGGCCGTCGGACCTGGTTTCCACGTTCCAGGTTGGCCGCTCCGGCCATGGGTTTTCCCCATTTCCTCGCAGGATTCGCTGGATTTGGTGGGTTCGAAGTACCGTCAGGCGCCCTGTGCACTTCCTGGCGCGCGGCTGCACACAAGATCGGCGGCATTACGGCGCGACGACATGGCTGGATGAGCCGACTCAGAACCTGGAACCCTGGTCCGACGAGTCGACGAGTCGACGAGTCCTCCCCCCGGCCCTAAACCACCAGCACCACCTTCCCGAAGTTCCTGTTTTCGCCCACGATGCGATGCGCCTGCGCGGCCTCGCCCACCGGAAGAACCTCGTCCACGATCGGCCTCACCGCGCCGGACGCGATGAGCGGCAGGACATCGCGCTCGAATGCGCGCGCCGCTTCGATCTTCTCCGCCAGCGTGCGGGCGCGGAGGACGGTTCCGGTGATCGTCGCGCGTTTCTGAAGGAGCAGTCGCATGTCGAGCTCGTGCTTCGCGCCGGCGACCAGGCCTGCGACCACGATCCGCCCGAGCACACGGATCGCACGGAGATTGCCCGCCAGATAGGGGCCGCCGACCAGGTCGAGGATGCCATCGACACCGGGACGCGCTGTGTCATCCGTGTGCGCAGGCTCGCCATGCCGGTCTCCGAACCCGGATTCCGCCTGCTGTGCGCCTTCCCGCACGTCGTGCTTCGCGCCACGCCGCTCCGCCCGCCACCGCGCTGCCTCCTGCACCGCGCGCTCCGCGAACGCTCCGTCATCGGCCTCGATCGCGACATCGAGCCCGAGCGCCTGCGCGCGCTCGAGCTTCCACGCACTCCGCTGTGTCCCGAGCACGAACACGTCGTGTGCCTTCGCGATCTGGAGCGCGGCCGTGCCGACACCGCTGCCGACGGCGTGGATGAGCAGCGACTCGCGCGGCTGCAGCTTCATGCGCGTGAACAGTGCGTCATGTGCGGTGATGAACGCTTCCGGTATCGCGGCCGCGTTCTCGAGCGACAGGGCATCGGGAACGCGTATCGCCTCGTCCTCGTGTGTCGTGATGTATTCCGCGTAGCTGCCCCCGCCGACCAGGCCCATGACTCGATCGCCGTCCCTCCAGCGCCTGACGCCCTCGCCCACACCATCGACCGTGCCGGAGTATTCGAGGCCCGGAATGTTCTGCGGGGAGCCTTTCGGCGCCGGATAGTTGCCGGCGCGCTGGAGCAGGTCCGCACGGTTCACGGCGGTCGCATGAACGCGCACGCGGATCTCATGCGGACCCGGTTCGGGAACGGCGACATCGCTCATCGTCAGGACCTCGGGACCGCCCGGACGTGCGATGGTGATGGCGCGCATGGAGCTCAGCGGAAGAGCAGGAGGGAGAGGAGTGCGGCGAGGAGGATGCCGAGTGCCATCAGGATCTGGAGCGCGGCCATTCCGCAGCCGGCGCGTGCGATCACCCAGAGACAGCCGCCTGGATCGGGCGGAGGTAACGGCTCGCCTCCGCGCTCTACATCATGGTCCAACCCTTCAGAGCGCCTTCTTCGCCACGAAGTGGTAGATGAGTGCGA